>JAPLDE010000170.1:16942-22567 GCA_026391855.1 Bacteroidota bacterium
AAATTGCTTCATAGATTCACCAATTTCAATCAAATGATTGTCCGGGTCAAAAAATCTGATGGTCTGTTGTCCCCAGGATTCTTCATGAACCTCATGTAAAAACCTGACATTCTTTCCTTTTAAAACCAGAAAAATCTCAGGAAGATTCTCAGTCTCAAAGTATAACTCAAATCGATTATATGAGGCGTTATTAATTTTTTCTAGTCCAAGTGCCGTAGGAATAATGTGATTATTTTGAATCTCCCAGATAGCAAATCCGGATTTAAAAATTACATTTTTCCCAAAATCCAAACCAACAGGTAATCCTAAAAGTTTACAATAGAAATCCTTTGAAATCCGAATATCCTTTACAAATAATGCTGTTGAACAATTCTTTAAATCCATAGTCAGATGTTTTTTATCCGGAGGACATCGCAATGTGCCTCTTGAAATTTCGGAGTTGGTGTTAGCAAATCATAAATTTGACTTCGTATTCGTGTTTTGCTTCTCTAACCATACTCCTTACCTGTCAGCATCTAATTGGTCGAACCAGCCCGTCAGGTGCAGGGTAGATTTATTTTTTTATCATTTCACAAAAGACACTTGAATTATCAATCTCATAAATTCTCGCGTCAACATTAAAATTTGATGCTAATTTAAGGAACTCATGTCCCGAATATGTTATTGCTTTAAAGCCATCCTTGCAAATTATTGTCCCATTATTGGTAAGATTATAATCAATTTCCCCTATTAAACCAAGCGCTGCCTGGATTTGAAACCATTTAAGCCTTTCTTCCCAAAATTTTTCAGAATAACTTGAGAACAGAAGTTTTCCTTCTTTCTTTGTCACTCGTAGTGCCTCCTGAACTAATTTTTCAGGATCAACCCTGAATGCGGATATCCCATTTTGAACACAAATGGTAATATCAAATTGATCGTCTTCAAAGGATAAATCAATTGCATTCATTTCATAAAATTGAATACCTTCATTTTTAAAGATTTCCTTCGCCAGTTGAATATTATCAGGTGAAATATCAATCCCAGTTACTTGCTTCGCTTTTTTTACCAATCTTATGGTAACCCGTCCATATCCACAACCTAAGTCCAAAATTTTATCACTCAGTTGTATTTTTTGTAATACAAAGCCAATTTCAGCTTCAAGAAATTGTTGAACCCGAACAGGTGCAACTTCATAACACCTTTTCAATTTATTTGCGTTTAACTTATGAGAATAATAGTTCGTCATATCTCCCGGTAAGATTGGTTTTTCATTTTACCTGACCCTTATGCAAAATGAATTAGCCTAAATTAATGCAAAGCCATAAGACATCGGGATGGTAAAATCTTTTTCCTTCCTATACTGACTTATTCTACTGATCGAATTTTTTCCCTGAACGCTGACTTTCAGAAAAAGTTCTTTATAATCATGGAAGAACTGAACAGTATCGTATCGCTGGATTTTTTTAACGGTAAATCACTCAACGGCTTTCCAACTGTTTACCACTTTGTCCTCTTCATCAACAATGTAAGCCCATGATGAGCCGGGCCAATGGTCATTGATAAGAATATTCGGAGCCATGGTTAGGGCATGATGAATGGCAGCTTCAGGATCTTTCATTTCATGAAGACAAAATTCAAACATAACGACATCTCCAAACATATTAACCAGACTAAAATCTGAATTAATCAGCGTAAATTTATCTGAAAGCTGAGATTTCAGGAGAATATTTTCAAGTCTTCTAAGTGCTTCTTTATCACTGTCTATGGCTATTACGTGCTTCGATGCCCGTCCATATTCAATAAATTGACCTCCTCCCGCACCGACTGAAATTATCCTCTGATCAGTAAAATCATAAAATTCAAAAAGATTCTCTATTATTTTTATTATATCTGCAGCCATATCTTTAAAGAGAAAGCTTCCTTGTTTGCATACCCGAAGGTAAAGACCTGGTGCTTCTGCTACCGGTGTTATTTAGTCGTAATAAATTTTCCCCAGCATCTTTTCTTAGCTTTTATATTAGTAAGCTTGTATATATAAATTCCGGGCTGAAATGCCGAAGCATCAATAACTACCTGATTTTCAGTAATGTTTTGCCTTTTAAGTATAAGTTTGCTGTGAATATCATAAACAGCCAGTTCAAATTGATCAGATACCGGGTTATCAAATTCAAGTGTAAAAATATCTGTCGAAGGATTTGGATAAATGGCAGACTTAACAGGCTTGAAGTGAATCTCAGAAATACCTTCTATGAACTGGAAAAAATAGAAATTATCGTACATAAGTCCGCCAAAATTGTCCGGAATGCTGTCACTTGTAAAAGAAAACCGGAATAAAAGAGTATCTCCAAACTGAACGTTAAAAACAGAACCAATATCAGCCAATATAACATCAAAATATTTCCATCCGTTCGAATTACCTGTTAATACAGGCTTTTGAGATTCCCATATAAAAGCATTGTAGATAGTATCATTAATTAAGTCAACCCATGTGGTCCCATTGTCAGGTGAAAATTCAATACGACCGTAATCATGCAAAGAATCTGTTTGAACATTGTATAGACCCTGAAACATTCTGCATCCGTATAAATCACCTAATGCAGCTGTATTCCTGATAATAAAAACAGAATTATTATTAGCAGGGTAAAAATTTAAAGTATCAGTAATTAACGCATTGGGAAAACTGTATGCACTGTCAAACGAGGGCTTTTGTGGCCGGCCAATTTGCCAGATATTTTGAGGATATGCCGTCGTATCAATGATCAGATGACTTAAACAAAGCGTATCCTCAAAATTCAGCCAGTAATTGTCGCAAGGTGATTGGCTGTATAATAACTGAACATTTAAAAGAAAAAACAGCGTTATTAGCCTTTTCATGATATCATAGGTTTTAGCGTGCAATTATTTTTTATCAAATTTTGATTTCATTAATGCTTCCAACATTATATTTTTATCCTTTTCATTATTATAGTTAATATTAATACCTAAATCATATCCATTGACTAGTCCTGAATACAAGATTTGATTAAGAATCAATCCGCCTTCTTCAGAATAAATTTTAATTGTAAAAGTTCTAAACTCCATTCCATCAATAAATACAGATCCTGATGAGGTATCAGTTTTAGCACCCCGACTTTTATATGTATCATAAATTATTTTATTCATACTTTCAGTACCTTCAATAAATTCCCCCGGATATTCTTCCTTAAATGGTTGTGAAGTGGACACAAATAAATTAGCGTGATCTTTTTTAAAATTAATTAAATGCTTTTGTTCACTTAAATCAATTTTAGCCCCTGTTGTTATTTCTATCGCAGCTTTCCCCACCCGGTTATCGGGTTTTACAACCTCCCAGCCGTCCGGAATTTGTATCGTCCATCCAATCTCATTACTTTTATACAAATTGTCTTTAAGATAACCTTCATCAATATACTTATTCGGGTCAACCTGTTTGCATGAGATTAATACAAAACAAATCACTAAAAAATTTAAATAGTTTCTCATAAAATATTTCACCTAATATCAACTTTTTTCTTTTTGTCTTGCATCCGGTCAGGTCAGGCAGGGGAATTTCGCCCCCTCGTTCCCACTGAACCGTATGTAAAGGCTCCCTTCATACGGTTCTTCTGTTCAATCACAAATGTACAGGAAAATTTTGGATATATCAATTCCCGTTGGTGAAAAAGCCAGAATTTTCCTTGTACTTTTTCCGAAGCCATAAAACGGCTGCTTTCTTGTTCAGCCCCTTCTCCCGTTACACCTAATCTAACAGGTGTGTACTTTTCCGGCACCAGAGAAAACTGGAACTTCCAGTCTCAAACGCAGAAAAGATATGCCACAGGGAAACCCGTTAAGTCCATTATTGTCCAATAATCCTCTGTATTGGGACATAAGTCTTTTAATATACAGTACAAAGAGGACTCCTTAACAGTGAAAATTCCCCGATGTACGGTGACAAATACAAATTTATTTGAGGGGGGGAGCGACTTCCATCGGATTAAGACCATTGGCTGCCCAAGCGATTGCCTGATTCTGATTTAGCCGATTCAAACGTTTCATGTCACTATCAGGAATTTCAAAATCAAATAAATTTAAATTCTCCCGGATGCGCTCAGGTTTACTGCTTTTCGTCAATACACAATAGCCATGCTGCAATCCCCACCTCAATAGCAATTTGGCTTCTGATACCTTAAGTTTTGCCGCAATTTCATGAGTGACCAATTGGCATTCTTCTTTAATCTCAGCAAGAACTTCCCCACCCTGTCCTTCTTCAGCTCGCCAGGTTGAAAGGGGAGCAAGCGAGCTATATGCAATCGGTGCGATTGAATTCTCCTTCATGTACCTGGTCAAATCAACCTGGGCACAAATTGGATGAAATTCAATTTGGTTTGCCTCAGGTTTAGCCAGACCTGCATCTGAAATCTCTTTTAGTCTCTCTTCATTGTAGTTTGATACTCCGATATGCCTGGTCAGCCCTGATTTTTTTAGCTCTACCAGAGCATTCCACTGTTCCAGCCTAAGTTCTGATAGTGGAGCATGTATAAGGTAAAGATCAACATAGTCAAGCCGGAGGTGTTTGAGCTGATTTTTCAGCGTTTCAATGGTTTGTTCGTAGGTTTTCCCGGGTGCTCCCCACTGTTTATATCCGGGAAAAAGCTTAGTAGTTACAAAAATTGCATCCCTTGAAACACCAGCCGCCATTATCCCTTTACCGGTGCCCTCTTCATTATTGTAACCCTCAGCTGAATCAATATGTCTGAATCCAGCTTTAAGTGCCTCTTTTACACAGAATTCAGCCTGGTCAACTGATAGCTGGTAGGTGCCAAATCCCACGAGAGGCACGTCTATTCCATTGCGTGTCGATTTTGATAGTTCCATCATTTTTCTCTCCTTTTTAAATTAATAATACAAAGATCTGCGATAGTAGTTAAAGATTAATGACCATTCTCAAAGGATAAACGACCTGTTTCAAAGAATATAAGCCTTTTCTATAAGCAATGGGAGTTGTGTTCTGATGTTTCTTAAAAAAACGATTGAAATGCAATTTTCCATCGTTTTGCTGCTTTTCCAAAACTTTCCTGAACTCCGATTCTAAAAGTTGTTTGAATGATTTAACAATTTGAGAATTCCTGTTTCCTTCATTTATTGGATTATAGTCCAACCAAAATTCTTCTTTTAACTTTAGTAAAAGTACTACAAAAAGATTCCCTAATATTTTGTTCTTTATATTGAAGGCTTCTTATATTTTTCAAAGATCTGTTTGTACAAAGTTTCAAATTCCCTGAACTTTTTGTCTGAAAGAATCTTTGGGGGGACTATTAAACTGAATTGTAAAATCCATTTCCTGCCTGAAAGGCAGATTTAGTGATTTATACAAATCCGAAATATTATGATGTATGATGATTTCCATTTTTTATAACTAATTATCGCCAACGTTTCGCGGTTTGGTTACAACATTAAGAATTTTATCTGTAAACGGTCAAAAAAAAATCATAAGCACACATTCGCTATTTATAGATAAGGCCAGGCTGAACTCAGCCGCCTGATAATCAGCTAACAAACTTACATGAAATTCTTCAATCTCACAAACACACCATGAAATTCCTATGAGTTTTCACTCACCAACAGAGATGATAATAACCACATGGG
>JAPLDE010000170.1:22591-23960 GCA_026391855.1 Bacteroidota bacterium
CATGGGGATTCCATTTGACCATTGAAATCAAAATTATTAACAAATGAAAATAGAAGGGGATTTTAATATTGACGAAGGAGTGGTGGATGCTTTTATTTCCGGATTTTGCGAAAAAAAAGTGAATTACATATTGTAACCCTGAGTGTGTTGTGCTCATTTTCTTATCAGGCTTTAATGTGTTCAGGTGGTAGAGAGTAGAATTTGTTAGCTATATGACTCCACTGCATAAATCCAGCGCCAGCGGTTGCCGGTTTTTTTGAAGATAAACATCATCACAGCCGGGTTGATTGTAACGGAATGACCATCCCTGAAGTGTTGTATAAAAGTGCAATTAGTAGTGTACAGTACTGTAGAGTTGTCAAGAACGGCATATTTTTCTGTGATCCTGTCAATCTGCTGATTCGCCATGGAATCGTAGACAGTAACCAGGGCTGTTGAAAAGTCCCCGTAACTTAAAGTTGTACCATTGAACACATAGACAAAGTCGAAGGTATTATAACTTGATTCCAGCACCATGGAAGCATTCACCTCTTCACAACCTGTAAAAATGGTGGTAACCACTTCTTTTACCTGACTTTTAATCATCTCCTGACCAGAACTGTTGTCTGCATCATCATTTGTCTTCCTACACGAGAAGATGGCCAGGATTAAAGCCAGAAATAATAGTTTTGTTTTCATGATTCACTGATTATGTGGTTGGTCCAAATACCTTATCAAGGTTGCAATTTTCTATTATATTTGGTTTTAATAATTATTTCAACTGTCTTGTTAATATTTAAACATAGATTTTCACGGTAAACAATCAAGCGTATATTGCACTGAATCACGCCCCGGAAACCGGGACGGGATAGCTTTTCTTGCTGTATCATAGTATAAAAGGTTGTACCAAAAACCTTTGTATCAGGATGAGTAACACCTTTTTCAATAAAGTAATGTTTTAGTTTACTATGACCCCAAAGCCCCCGATTATCTCTAATCCACACACCAAGTCCCATATGTAGTCGACTAGTAGCTACATCTTCGGGTAAAGTCATAAAAGCATATTTTGATGTATCGTCAAAAATATTGTCAAGATAGATAAAAGTTTCCTCAAGAGTTTTTGGTTTTCCTTCTAATTTGGTCTTAGTCTGTCCGAAAGAAATAAAAAACCCAATGAATAATATTATTGTTATAACTACACGCATTTTATGTTTTTTTTTGCATTACCGCCAACGTAGGAAGCTACACACAGGGGCGGATTACGGGCGATTTCCTGTCAAACCGAAAAGCAGCCAGAGCGGAAAGATACACACCGAAAACCACCGCTGCCGCACTTGACGGGTAGCTGATGTTTTGCTGTCGTACTTTTTCAATTTTCGATCATTTTATT
>JAPLDE010000110.1 GCA_026391855.1 Bacteroidota bacterium
CATCCTGAAAAGGATAGTCCCCATTACGACACCGGTGAACAGGAATCCAATGCTCTTTTTACTTACCAGGGATTCGCCAATGATCACACTGGCCAGGCCCAGCACTACCATCCCGATTCCCATCTGAACGTCTGCAAACCCCTGGTACTGAGCAAGAAGACATCCTGAAAGCGCTACAAGCCCGTTTGAGATCGCCAGGCCAAAAACTACCAGCAGCGAGGTATTGGCACCCAATGCCCTGATCATCTGAGGATTATTCCCGGTTGCCCGCATTGACGTTCCAAGATGAGTTTTGAAAAAGCTGACCATCAGTACACTGAGAATAATGATGAAAATCAATATGCATAGGAAAACAGAGGCATCTCTGTCCTGGACCATCCATCCTAATATATTAACAGAGGTGTTGGTTCCTGAAAAAAAATCACCCAGGCTCTCAAATGAAGTGATCATGGTTTTCTGACCCAGAATAGGGATATTGCTCTTCCCCATTATATGAAGATTTACAGAATACAAAGCTGTCATGACCAGGATCCCTGCCAGTAACGCATTGATTTTAAAGCGTGTATGCAATATTCCCGTAAGCGATCCGGCTACCATACCCCCTGCAAAGGCTGCCAGGGCTGAAACCCACGGGTTTACACCCTGAGTGATGAGCAAGGCCGACAATGCCCCTCCCAGTGTCAGGCTTCCGTCTACCGTAATATCGGCAATGCTGAAGATCCTGAAACTGATGAACACGCCAAGGCTGAGGAGGGAAAGTATCAGCCCGATGGTGATGGCTCCCAGTAAAAGTATCATAACACTTCCTCCTTTCTGTCTGTCCTGATCGGGCCAAACCAGCAACTTCCCTTGAAAAAGGAAGATTCCCTGACCGCATCGTTCTCCCTGTCATCATAAAGCAGGTGAATAACGTCCTCAATTTGTGTTTCACTAAAGGTCCTCTGTATCATTGATTCAAGGTTTTCTTCTCCCCTTATAATAGGAGAGAAAGGAAGAACGGCAGCATGGAAGTGCCCTTTCAGTGCATTGCCTATTCCTATGGGGCGGACAAAAGCTTCCCATCCGGCCGGTACGTTTTTCATCGCCAGTCCGGTAACTACCATCAGTTGATGAACATAGTCGGGTTCTGTGCTTACCTTAAAGCTATCCCTTATTCCGGGGAAGCTAAACACATCTTTTCCGCCTTCCCGGAAGTCATACAATTTCACCAGCGAAGCAGCAGAAACGCCTGCTGATTCTGCAAAAAGGACCAGTCCCAAACTGTCGGAACCACATATATCCATCCATGTCAGCAGCAATTCAGAAAAGGAGGTCCCCTCATTTTTATCGGAGGATTCGAAATCAACCCGGTGTGAAGGTTCTCCCTCAAATGCCATTCCGTACAATACCGACATTCCCGGGCTCTGGTTGGTGTAGCCGATGAAATAATCGGGTTTTGACCGTCCATCGGCGGGTTTGAACATCAGGGCAGGTCCCAGGGCAAGAAATTCACCGGCCCGTTCAAGGACTTCCTCCTTTTGGTTCCCGATGGCACCCAGTCCGATTCCATACGATTTTCCACTAAAAGGGAGAAAATGAAAATCCTGATCGTACAATTTACCCCCGGTAAACGCTGCAGGATCACCCCAGAAACGGCTTTCCATTTTCTTGCCTCCGGGAAAGGATGTCAGAATGTTCCAGGCGGTGTCTGAAAGAATTTCCTGTTTCTTCGTCTTCCTGTTATCAACAATTGTTTTATCAGGCTTGGCGATCAGATGCAACATCCCTACCATCCCCAGTGTCGAAGCGACTATTTCAGAGGCTTCCAGGATATAGAACAGCCCGTTGATCTCCTTCATCTTCTTCACCACCCTCACCAACAGCCTGATACCGGCAGAACTGATATAATTGGTATCTTTCAGATCGAGGCAGAGATGGTAGTTCCCGTTCATGATTTCCTGGTCGAGAACATTTCCCAGGTGATCGGCCCAATGGGCATCCAGGCGTCCTGCAATCTCCAGCACCTGTATTCCATCCCGGTCTTTTTTGGTAATTTCCAGATTGGTCATAATCGTATTAATAAACCTTGGTCGCTTTATCCAGTAATCGTTGCGGAATAACTAACCCTGCATTTTTTGTTTTTTGCTTGTTAATCAGGATCTTTGTTTTACTCACATATTCAATAGGGATAGTAGCGGGTGACTGCCCCCTGAGAATCTTTGCAGCCAGCCGTACGGCATCCAGTCCACCCTGGTAATAATCCCTCGAAACGATGAGAAAAGCGCCATTATTAATTTCTTCATCCATAACCCCTGTAAGGGGTATTCTGAATTTCCCGGCAACGCTGGCAATAGCGGGCCAGGCCGCAGCCGTGGCATTATCCACGATCTGGCAGAAGAATTCAATATGTTGCTGACAAAGTAGTTTTCCGGCTTCCGAGATCTCAGCGGTTGAGTTGATCGGGACAGCCACCAGGGTAATGCCTCTAACCCTTGCACAGCTATCGAGGACCCTTTTACACTCTACTGAATTTATCTCACCCTGGCTGAATAATGTCCCTATTTTCTTCAATCCTGGTTTTATCATTATCAGGTAATCGATCATTCCGGCAAAATCACCCAAAGTGCATATCCCGGTCACATGAGGCAGATGCTTTTTGAATGACTCGCCTACCCCTGCTAAAATGGGTGAAGAGGAATTGGAAAAAACGATCGGCACCTTCTTTATCCTTTTTATCGCTACCTGTAAGGTAGGCGTCGAAACTGAAAAAGCCAGGTCATATCCACCCTGCTCGATAGCATCAGCAAAACTGGGCAGGGCAGAAATATCCCCCTGGGCATTCCAACCGTCCAGGGTGTAATCTTTACCCAGCACTAACCCCAGTTTCTCAATCCCGTCTTTTACACCCTGAATGGCTTCTTCCGTCAAAGGAGTTTCATTGTATTGAATGATACCCAATTTCAGTTTGTGGTCAATTTTTATCTCAGCTTTATTCGCTGCTGCCATAGCCAGTATCCCGGGTGAAAAGGTGATACCGAGCTTTTTAGCAACATTCAGGTTAAAAACGATCTTCTCCTGGGTATAGTTTTCCATAGGGATACTGCTTGGATTCTCACCGTTCAGTACCCGGGTTGCTACCGGTGCCGTGGCGTATCCAATTGAATACCAGTCGATCCCGACAGCCATCAGCGCTCCCTTATCCAGGAAGTCGGCATCATTGATTACCACCGGTATACCGGCCTTATTCGCTTCCTTTATGATCGATTCAAAGGCCATCAGCGCGGTATTATCACCCGATATCCAGATGATCTGAGGCTTACGGGAACAAAGCACCTGCATCGCCTGCTGCACCTCATTGGTGTTGGTTACCGTCATTTCCATCAATTCTATTCCCTTCTCAGTGAATTTACCCCTGGCCACTTCAACCACCTTCCTTGAATTCGCTTCAGATGAATTATAGAGTATCCCTACCCGTTTTATCCCGGGTATCAGCTTCTCAAAAGCATCCAGCGTTTTTACCAATGGAGGGAAAGAACCTATCCCGGTTACAAAAGGGAGATGATCGGTGAATGATTTCCCTGCCCCTGCCGCAACAGGGTCATAGCAATAGGTAAACACAAGGGGTTTCTTCTTAATTCCAACACAAGCTGCTGTAAGACAAGGGGTTGTAAATGTCATTACCAGGTCAACCTTGCTATTGTCGACACTCTGGACCAGGCTGGGAATGGTAGCGATCTCCCCATTGGCATGAAGGCTGGTAATCAACAGGTTGCTGTCGCGAACATACCCCATTTCCTTTAATCCGGTAAACAATCCATCCCAAAGCATATCCAGCGCAATATCAGGCCCGAAATAAACCAGCCCCACCCTGTATGTTTTCCCCTTTTCCGCCATACAATGCCTGGCGCCTCCGTTGTATTTAAATTGCCGGGTCGTGTTCCTTTTGCGGCTGTCAAGATCAGAAAACAACAAGATCACAGCAATGATTATCAGCAAAATAACACCCTTATAGACCTGTTGAATTGTATGCATAAGCTTCATAGA
This sequence comes from Bacteroidota bacterium, assembly GCA_026391855.1. Lineage (GTDB taxonomy): Bacteria > Bacteroidota > Bacteroidia > Bacteroidales > CAIXZF01 > JAKLIX01. The sequence goes on from JAPLDE010000110.1 coordinate 4,024, forward strand.
CGCCATATTTTTTTCGATATGTAAACTTAGTTTAAAACATCATTTCCTATTATTCCGCGGTAATAAATTTTTAACAAGTAAGAGGATTTCTAATATTAGTACTACTTTTGAATAACTGAATTCACTTCTTCCCTTTCAGAAGTGCATCATAACTGATTGTATATGAAGAACTGTCAGATACAGGTTAAAAATGTGATAACCGAGCTTGAAAATATTTCAGGGAAGCTGGAAAATTTCTGGGAAACCCATTCGCTTCCCGCCAGATCACTTTTTGAGACGAACCTGGTCGTTGAGGAATTATTTACCAATATTGTGTTCTATGGTTATACCGACCAGGCGGAACATCATATTATGATAGACCTGTGTGTTGTCGATAGTGAGTTGATAATCAAGATAGAAGATGATGCTATTGCCTTTAATCCCCTGGAGAAGGAAGTGGGAGATGAGTTGGTAAAACCGGTGGAAGACAGGCAAATAGGGGGATTAGGCATCCATCTGGTTAAAACTTTAATGGATAAAGCTGAATATTTAAGAAAAGATGGACGTAATATCTTAACTTTACATAAGAATTTATAATTAAAACCTTTTCATTATGAAGTTATCAGAACAAAAACACGGGCAGGTGATGGTCATCAGTATTGCCGGCCGGCTCGACACGACAAACTTCCAGGAACTTGAAAGCAGACTGGTTCAACTGATTGACCAGGGGGAAAAGTTTTTGGTTATTAATTGTGAAAACCTGGAATATATCAGCAGTTCAGGATTGAGGGTATTTCTGTTTACCTTGAAAAAGGTAGGTCAGCAGAAAGGAAAGATGGCTCTGTGCGGATTGAATAGTAATATCAGTGAAATCTTTACAATTGCCGGATTTTCAAGCTATTTCAACCTGGCAAAAGATGAAGCTGAGGCCATGACCTTTTTCTGATCATCCCTCCCCGCATTCCGTGTAACGAATTGTCCTTCACCAAATTAACAATTCAACAGCGCAGTTAACCCAAACCCAACCAATATGAAAAAGCAAGTAAAAATCATCATCGGCGTTGTTGTAGTGCTGGCAATAGCCATTGCCATTGCCTCATACTATTTCCCAAAACCCAAGGGCGATGAAACCAGCGGCACTATCGGTAAAGCTGATAAGTACCGCAAAGACCAGATGGCTGCCAAAGACCTGTTGCTCAGGGATGACATTCTTAAGGACACTGCGGCTGTGAGAAAAACGCTGACACAGCTGCTGGAATTCTCTATGTATTGTGTCGAATTTAAGAAAAACATCGATTCAGGATGGATCGCCCCGGTTCAAAAGGTATGTAGCTCTCCTGAATGCGCAAAACTGATTGCTCCGGTCAAAGAATACAGCGACTTTATGGGAAACAGCATGCCCCTGCTTAAAAAAACCAATGAAATGCTGGCCGACTGTTACTATAAATCGACAAAAGAGATGTCGATGGATGTCGGTATGCAGCTTCTCGAATTTGTCACTTTTGTCGACCAGTTCCGGAAACGGGATTCAGTCCTTGACAATGCTATTATCAGCCTGGATAAACTGATCAAAAACAGTAAGGAACTCGATAAAAAACGTAAGGACCAACTTACTGTGCTGAAAAGGATCAGGGATAAAATGGTGTATGACAACATTTTACTGGCAGTTAACACAGGTGATAAGAAAAAATATGAGCTCTGCGGGTCTATGCCCATATTCAACGTAGAAAATATTAAGAATTTCGTTCAGGGAACAACCAATCTTCAGGTTGGTTATCAAGCGGTTACATCCTATCAGAATATTGTTGTCAGCAATGCTCCGAACTTGCAGAGTTTCATTCTGTCACACCCAAATGTGCAGAGTAATGTTGTCTTTTGCGCCGTAAATCCATCCAGCATTCCTGTCCTGAGCTCAGGCGCTGTTCAGAATATACCCAATACGAACGTGATAGTTATCTTAAGCAAAGATTTTGTTACCGCAGTTGCTTCAAAACCTAACCTCCAGGTCGGTTATTCAAACAAGAATTTTGAGTCGATTGTAACCAATGTTTCCAATTTACCAAACCTTTCAGCAGCACTTTGTGTAGCGGTTTTTAATGTTAAAAATCTGCAGGGAACTGTCTTTAACCAAAATTCTGTAAACCTTCAGAATGTTTTAGTACAGTGATAGACCGGCACACTTTGCTATAAAATTTTTTAAAAAAAAGAAGGACAGGATTCATTCGTCCTTCTTTTTTTTTACTTTTAACCTACCCCATGTAAACTCAA
>JAPLDE010000122.1 GCA_026391855.1 Bacteroidota bacterium
CGTTTATTGCTGGATTTATTACCCGTTTTGTAATGATCCGGGTTAAAAGCAAGGAATGGTATCACAACAAGTTTATCCCGAAAATCAGTCCCATTACGCTAATCGCTTTGCTTTTTACTATCCTGGTAATGTTCTCCCTGAAAGGCGAATATATTATCAAACTTCCGCTCGACCTGATCCGGATTGCTATTCCGCTGGTCATTTATTTCCTCATCATGTTTATGGTTTCCTTCTTCATGAGTAAAAAGGCCGGTGCTGATTACAAAAAATCTGCCACCTTATCTTTTACTGCTGCCAGTAACAACTTTGAGCTGGCTATCGCTGTGGCAGTATCTGTGTTTGGACTGAATTCAGGTGAAGCCTTTACTGCTGTTATCGGCCCTCTGATTGAAGTACCGGTTATGATAGCACTGGTTAATGTCGCTCTGAAATTTCAGAAAAAATATTTTGCAACTACCTGATAAACAACTGACTATTCCAGTGCCTTGTAATTGAAATGATCCTGGTTGTTGTCAGCCAAAACCACGTAATCGCTGGCAAAGGATGACATTTATTATTGTTGTGGTCATAAGAACAAAAATCAGGGAATAATTGTGATAACAACCGTATCATTAGTGCTGCTGCAGGCCGTACTGATGGTCCAGACTAACTGGTAAGAATTACCCTGAACACCGTTGAATTGGCTTTGAGGATTACTTGGTTCCATGATCACGCCACCATCACCGGAAATGATGCTCCACACACCAGTCCCTGGTTGAGGATAATTACCGGCAAGCGTTGTTGAACCTTCGCTAATTGTTTGATCAGGGCCTGCAATAGCCTGATTGGGTATTAAATCACAAGGGTCTTTAATACATCTAACAGAATAACCCAGGTAGCGGTGCTCCGGATTCAGAAATACATCAGCAGGCCGATAATCCTGCCTTACAATAAATGCATTAGCATATTCAGGATCAACCCATACTTCAGAAGTCCAGAAAGCAGTTGAGTTTGTTAAATCGCCGAACCAACCAACGGTTGATATCTCAAAACCTGCTCCGATGGCACTAAACCCGCTTTCGTTTGTTCCATAATTCGGTGACGCCCAGTGTGCATTACCTGCTTCTTTCACCTTTTCTGACGGGCCAACCATTACATTACCGCCCAGATTTACGAACATAACGCCCACATCGACCATTGACGGAAGATGGAATCCCTGGGGACAAATACCCTGAGTTCCGACAGTTGTTGTGTACTGCATCACTTCATCCCATCCATATAATCCACCATACTCAGTACAATGGACAGGATCATTATCATAACAATATTTTTCTATTATCCCATTATCAGTCTCCGCCGTCGTGGAAGCAATCATAGTACCAATGTTCAGATTCTCCTTCATCCAGCATTGATTTCCGATTTTTACGATTTGATACTCCTGTCCGTCATAATTTATTGAATCTCCGCAAATTAAAAAAGGTACAGTAAACCTTATTTCAACAGTATCACTCGAACTGCTGCAGTCATTAAAAAGGGTCCACACCAATTTGTATGTGTTTCCGGCAATTCCATAAAAACCACAATGGTTGTACCAGGGCTCATCCAAAAAGCCACCGGTACCGGTAGCAATACTCCACATACCATAATCATAATCGGAACCAGACAAATTTCCGTCTAAAGTAGTGTAGGAGCCAATAAGCACCTGATCCGGGCCTGCATTAGAAGCAGCCGGAAGCTGGTTGCAGTTATTCTTTAAACATCTGAGGGCATAACCCATTCCTTTCATTATACTTCCCTGCCACATCCAATCATAGTTATAGTCAAGTCCTTTCAACCAGGCATACGCTGCAGTTTGTTCAGTGGAGGTCCAGAAATCAGCAATTTGCTGAAATCCTCCTGTGCCGCCATAAACTGACCTGTGACC
>JAPLDE010000244.1 GCA_026391855.1 Bacteroidota bacterium
ACGGTCGAAAGGAGCGATCCCATCTCCGTATTCCAGGTACAACAATGCCTTTGCAGCCCGGTAGTAATAGGTGCCCGCATCCTGCAGGTCAGTATATACGCAGGGGAAATAATCAGAGAACAGCATAGCAGGCACCTGGCTTTCTCCCCCGAAAATGCCATAGAAAGCGATCTTGGCCAGCTCCTTGCGCTTGATGTTGTCTTCAGGTCTTACATTATTATTGTTGTCGGGATCCTCCAGAACACCCTTACCACATAAATACTGCACGGCCACAAAGGTCTGGTCATCATACGCCTGATTTCCGCAATGAGTGATTCCGTCACAATCATCATACAAACAATTTTGATCTATGGTCGCGATGGTTATTGTGTTGTTTTGCTGGTCATTGTTGTTAATGGAGGTGAAGTCTTGACAATAAATCTTCACATGCCCGTCGCCTTGTATGTTTGTTCCAATAGTCCATTGATATTCAAAAGGATAGACATTTGTTAAATTACTTTCAATAGTTATTGGAGTCTGCCCATTCTGAACCCATTGAATTCTCATGGGATGGCCTGCAAAACAACTGATATGGTCAGAAGCCCAGTGAACAGTCACGGTCTGTCCCGGATAAAAATTTCCCGAAACAGGTTCTTCAATGCTAAGCGAGGGAGTGGAAGTGGTATACACCGCTGAATAGGCATTATAGCAATTGCCGGAGCAGCAATTCACATGAAACTGGTAACCTATACCGGGATCAAGATTGCTCAGGTTGACAGAGTTGGAATTTGAGGTAACCTCAATATAAGTTCCGGAAGGATCGGTCTCCTTCTTGTAGTGGATGGTATAAGAATTGGCATTATCAACTGCCTCCCAATTTGCAGTCATATAATTGCAATGAATATTATCTGCAAATTGCGAGTTGGTCCTAACAAAACAAGAAATATTGATATACCAGGCATTCGTACTTGCTTCTGTTCCTCCTGCCATAGCAGCAACAGCCCAACGGTAATTATGATTTGCCTGAAAAGTGAAACCCGGTGTAAAATGGTCTGCATCTTCTGCATCAAAAACAAACAGATCACCTAAAATGCCATTTGTAATATCCCTGATCCTGAGTTCATAATTTGCAAAACCGGTTGGGTTGTTTTTGGCCCAATTGAAGGTAATACTGGAAGGAAGTGTATTATAGATGATGTTGTTATCCGGTGATGTTTGAGCAGGAGTATTGAGGGTTGCAGAAGTTATTGCTATTTTTTCAGTGTAAATCCTATAATCAACACCACTAATATGATAGACGAATACCCCGCAAACGTATCTGGTACCAGTAAAACTTGCAGTATAGTCTGAAAAATTAAATGTACTTGAAGAGGAATTTAATAGAAGGCCTTGATCTGGATATTTCTCAGTGGAACACAATAAGGTCTCCATATTAGAGGAGGAATTAACCTTTAAATAGAATTTAAGAGTATTTCCGCTTCCACTGATTTTCAAGAAATTACCGGAATAGGATAATAGGGTAAATGTGATCTGTCCATCGGATGAAATGCTTGACACTTTTATTTTGAATTTGAGTGTCGTTGATCCAACCAGTTTGAGATGTAAATAATCGTAAGTAGTCCCGCATAAATCATTATAATCCTGTGAAGGATAGTATGTGTAATAATTAGTAGCAGGATTACTGGTGTAAAAACTTACTCCTTTAGATCCCAAAGCGCTAAACAGCAAAAATAACAAAGTTACCCATCTTCCTATCGTTCTCATTTTGATAATTTATTTCAGTTATTAACTTAACATTTTCTTTATAATATTGAAAATCAGACATCTACACTGGTACACTGGTCCACTGGTACATTGGTACACTGGTACACTGGTACAGTGGTACACTGGTACACTGGTACACTGGTACACTGGTACACTGGTACACTGGTACACTGGTACACCGGTACACTGGTCCACCGAATAACTATTCCACCACCATCCTCTTCGTCTCCACAAACCTCTCATTATCAGTCACAACCTCTATTCTGTAATAGTATATTCCTCTTCCCAATTGTTGTTTATCAGCTGTAACCTGTTGCAATCCCGGTTTCATTTCTTCCTCCAGCAGGCTTATCACTTCCCTTCCCAGCATATCAAACACCTTCAGGCTGACGCTGGCCTTCTTTGCCAAACCAAAAGGTATGGTCGTACTTTCACCAAACGGATCCGGATAATTTTCCCCCAGAAAGTTTTGCCCGGCCATCTCATTTTCCTCAATCGACATGGGTGAAGCAAGGGTCAGAATGACCGGATTGTTCAGCGTACCCATGTCTTCTGTATTCTCGTAACGTAGATGTTGGTAAACCTCAGCAATATCGGATTTAGCCCCGGAAAGATACCTGAACCGGATCGTTTCCAGGGAAGGCACATCTGAATTGACAGATAAGAAGTAAATTCCCGGATTTTCTTTATCAGGAGTGGCAAATCCCCTGCATTCATTGCCAACAAAGGCGGCGATCACATCATCGGGGTCATTTGAAAAGGATTCCAGGTCCAGCTTAACTTTACACAACAGGGTGAGATTGAATTCCTTATCGCAAACGGCTTTCCAGGAAAGCGGCAGATTGGAGGGCAGGGGCTCTGTGTATGGAACAGATGAACCGGAACCGGATTTGGCCGGTGAAGGATAAAGCAGGGTAGAAGCCTGGGTTAGCTGAAGTTTGTATCCTTTCCCGGGATTTAAAGCGGACAAGGCGCCCGTCCATTTATTAGCGGCGTACTTGGCAAATTTTGCCTGGTCTTTGATGATGGAGTTGGCTGCTGGAGACGGATAAATCGAATCCAGGGCAATGTTCACGGCTAGGACACTTTGTGGAATATATCCTATCCATGTCCAGCCTGAACTCAGGTTTACCGGGATATTTGTAACGGGGATACCTGCAAGTCTGAGGGTTTGTGCAACCGTGACCTTCAGCATATACATCTGTCTGGGATCCAGTGTTTTCAAGGCGCCTGTCCATTTTACACCGTTGTAAGTGGCAAATTGGGATGGCCCCTTGACCTGGCTGGTGTTATCTGCAATTACACTGGAAAGCAATTTGTTTATATCCATGCTTCCGGGGTTAACATTCACTGAAAACCAGTTCCACCCATTGTATAAGGGTATTTTTGTTTCATGCCATCCGGTATGCAGCGAAACAGGAGTGGGATCACCAAGGGTGGTCACAGAAAAAGGAAATGCTTCGTAAATATCCAGCTCTTCACAGGTAGTTGAATTCCAGGCTTTAAGGCGAACAGTATCGGGCAGTACGGTATATGACCCGATATTGATATACAATGTGCCCGGATCAACTATATCTCTGCTGCTTCTTCCCCTGCATTCTCCGTCAATAAAGGCAGCAACGGAATCATAGGGATTGGTGGAAAGAACATTGTCAAAATACAGTTTTGCAATAAGGTTCATGTGATAAGGGAAGCTTCCGGCAACCTGCCAGTGTGGCCGGCACACATATTCAACCTGAATGGGGAAATCTGCAGAAAACAATCCCTGTCCGCATTCGTTGATCGCCCTGACCCTTAAATTCCCGGAGATGGCAGTAGCCTGAAAATCAATGGTAATGGAGTTTTGGTCCCCATGAATAACCACTCCCTGACCGGTATAACCCCATTCATAAGAAGTCGCACCAGGTACAGGGGGCACAGAATAGGAAACCCCTATGTCTTCCGCCATCACAGTGGAAGTACCGGCAATGGGCCCTGATGCTGAAGGGATGGTCTTTACAGTTATCGGTAAACTCCCTGTTACTTGGTTATACCCGTCATCCACAGTAAGAAAATAATTGGTATTAGCGGAGGGGCTCACAACAGGGTTTGCTGCAGCGGATGA
>JAPLDE010000121.1:0-4606 GCA_026391855.1 Bacteroidota bacterium
TAGGTCTCATCAGCCGAAAGTATCAGGTTCACGGCTTTCAGGCCTTCTTCCACCCTGGCCATCAGTTTGGGAAGATCGCGGTAACCATCGGGCCCGACGATGAGATCCAGCAGCTTTTCCTGCTCAAACAACTGTTCCTTCACTCTTTCGGCCATACATCCCAGTAATCCGACCACCAGTGAGGGCTTTTTCTTCTTCATGGCCTGGAACTGCCTGAGGCGGTTTCTGACCCGTTGTTCGGCATTATCCCTGATAGAGCAGGTATTCACAAAAATGACATCGGCCTCCGCCAGACCGGTGGCCATTTCATATCCCTGCTCCACCATGATAGACCCAACTATCTCACTATCAGAACAATTCATCTGGCAACCGTAGGTCTCAATAAAAAGTTTAGGTTTTTTTTCCACTTTGGGGGGTAAATTTCATCTATACCATAAAAAGAATAAGCTGAGAGGGTAAACAATCGACCCCAAAATTAGCTAAGACTACTGTCAATAAATTCAAGTTTGAAGAATTAAGTAACAGAAATGGTTGATAAAGATTGAATTATTATAATTTTGTGCCACTTAAACTAAAGGAAAATATGGCGAAAAATCTGGTTATTGTTGAATCACCGGCCAAAGCAAAGACGATTGAAGGCTTTTTAGGCAAGGACTTTTTGGTAAGGTCCAGTTTTGGTCATGTGCGGGATTTGTCGAAGAAACAGCTGGGGGTAGATATTGAAAAGGGGTTTTTACCCATTTATGAGATCTCTCCTGAGAAGAAGAAAGTAGTTGCCGACCTGAAAAAGATGACGGGAGACGCAGAGATTGTCTGGCTGGCAACGGACGAGGACCGTGAAGGGGAGGCCATCAGCTGGCATCTGGCAGAAACGCTGGATTTGAAAGATGAAAACACAAAACGCATTGTTTTCCATGAGATTACGAAGACTGCCATACTGGAAGCCATTGCTCATCCAAGGAAAATCGACCGTAACCTGGTAAATGCCCAGCAGGCCCGCAGGGTACTTGACCGCCTGGTCGGGTTCGAGCTGTCGCCTCTGTTATGGAAAAAGGTAAAACCGGCGCTTTCAGCAGGCCGGGTGCAATCGGTAGCGGTTCGCCTGATCGTTGAAAGAGAAGAAGAGATCAAGGAGTTCAAGGTTGTTTCGGCTTTCAGGGTGACGGCAGAATTTGAGGTTCCCACACCTGACGGACCTGTGATGATGGAAGCAGAGCTTTCCCGCAAGTTTGATACCCGTGACCAGGCCTATGCTTTCCTGGAAAAATGCAAAGACGCCAAATTTACCGTCTCCGGGGTAGAAACCAAACCATCAAAGAAATCCCCGGCCCCGCCATTCACCACCTCAACCCTTCAGCAGGAGGCCAGCCGTAAGCTGGGCTTTTCGGTGTCGAAAACCATGCTTGTAGCCCAACAGCTATACGAGTCCGGAAAAATCACCTACATGAGAACAGACTCGGTGAGCCTGTCGAAGATGGCGCTGGCCATGGCCAAGGAGGAGGTTGCTAAAATTTTTGGTGACAACTATGTGAAAGTCAGGCAATACACCACGAAATCAAAAGGAGCCCAGGAAGCGCATGAAGCCATCCGGCCATCCTACATGAATCACCCGGAGATCAGCGGTGATAACTCCCAACAACGGCTGTACGACCTGATCTGGAAGAGGACCATTGCCTCCCAGATGGCTGATGCCCTGCTCGAAAAAACAACCATCACCATTGACATATCCAACTCGAAGGAGGTTTTCCTGGCCAGGGGAGAAGTTATCAAGTTTGACGGATTCCTGAAGGTTTACATGGAATCGACCGATGATGAGGAAAACGATGAGAACGGCCATATCCTGCCTCCGATCCCGGTTGGACAAGGCTTAACAGCCAGTGAGATCAATGCCGTCCAGAAGTATTCTACTCTTCCTCCAAGGTACACGGAAGCCAGTCTTGTTAAAAAAATGGAAGAACTGGGCATTGGCAGGCCTTCTACCTATGCGCCTACCATCTCTACCATCCAGAAGAGAGAATATGTTATCAAGGCCGACAAAGAAGGGGTTAAAAGAGACTACATCATTCTCACCCTTAAAAAGGCGGTCATTAAAGAAAGCATTAAAACCGAAAAGGCCGGATATGAGAAGGCGAAGCTCTTCCCTACTGATATTGGCACCCTGGTAAACAAATTCCTGATGCAGTTTTTTGAGAACATCATGGATTACAATTTTACCGCCAGTGTTGAGGAGCAGTTTGACAAAATTGCCGCCGGAAAGAGTATTTGGGCGGAAGTGATCAGGGATTTCTATTTCCCTTTTCATGAGCAGATAGAACTGACCCAGAAAAAGACCATAAAATTTACCGGGGAGAAGCTGCTGGGGGTGGATCCAAAGACAGAAAAGAATGTATTTGTCAAGATCGGCAAATATGGCCCGATGATCCAGATCGGGGATACGGAAAGCGATGAAAAGCCCCGTTTTGCAAGGTTAGGGAAAGAATACACCATTGAAACGGTGAGCCTTGAACAGGCCCTGGACCTTTTTAAACTCCCAAGAAGCATAGGTGAATTTGAAGAGGCAGAAGTGACGGTTGGAGTAGGCCGTTTCGGCCCTTACCTGAAACACAAGAACACTTTTTATTCCCTGCCTAAAACCGATGATCCCGCTGTTATTATCCTGGAAAGGGCTATTGAGGTGATCGGTGAAAAACGCCTCATCAACGAGAAGAAAACCATCAAAGAGTTTGCAGAAGATCCTTCGCTCAAGGTGCTGAATGGAAGATACGGTCCTTATATCGCCGTTGGAAAAATCAACTATAAGATACCCAGGAGTAAAGACCCGGCTTCACTCTCCCTGGAAGATTGCAGGAAGATTATCGGTGATAGCGGTGAAACCAAAAGCAAATCTACACGTAAAGTCACCAGGAAGAAATCTTAATTCCGGTAATCATGGATTTGTCCGACTATTTCGAACCCATTAAACTTTTCCAGTTCCGGTACGCTGACAAGGGCCAGCGAAAACGGCTGGGTGACGTAATTTCCACCTTCAGAGACGAATCCCATTTCCCGCAGTTTGGCAAGGTCGACCTGGCCATTGTAGGGGTAAAGGAAGACAGGCAGGCCGTGAATAACCGCGGTTGCTCACTGGCTCCGGATATGATCAGGGATTACCTGTACATGTTGTATCCGGGCCCTGTAGCTCCAAATATGGTCGACCTGGGGAACATCAAACAGGGCTTTGATGTGGAAGATACCTATTTTGCCCTGAGCTATGTGCTCACCTCCCTGCTCAGGGAAGGGATCATTCCTATTGTCATAGGAGGAAGCCAGGATCTTTCCTTTGCCAATTACAAAGCCTATGAAGACCTTGGCCAGATCATCAACATCGTATCGGTCGATTCCTGTTTCGACCTGGGGAAAACGGACAAAGACACTGATTCCCAGTCATACCTGAGCCGGATCATTCTACACCAACCCAACTTCCTTTTCAATTTTGCCAATATCGGTTACCAGACTTATTTTGTCGACCAGGATGCCATAAGGCTGATGAATAACCTTCTCTTTGACACCTACAGGCTGGGCAAAGTGAGGGCCGACCTGGAAGAGGTTGAGCCAATTGTAAGGAATGCAGACATGGTAAGCATTGATATTTCCTCGGTCAGGCATTCGGATGCGCCCGGAAACGGAAATGCTTCGCCACATGGCTTCTACGGAGAAGAGATGTGCCAGATCGTCAGATATGCCGGGCTAAGCGACAAGCTTACTTCTATCGGGTTTTACGAAGTCAATCCCTCCTTCGATCATAACGGGCAGACTACCCACCTTGTCGCCCAGATGATATGGTATTTTATCGACGGCTATTATAACCGCAAGCATGATTTTCCGCTGGCCGAAAAGGAAAACTACATCAAATACCTGGTAACCATTTCTGGACACAAGGATGAGATGGTTTTCTTTAAAAGCAAGAAAAGCGACCGCTGGTGGATGGAAGTCCCGGTCCAGACCAACCTCAAATCAAAATACGAGCGACACTACCTGGTCCCCTGTTCCTACCAGGATTACCAGACAGCCTGCAAAGACGACATCCCCAACCGCTGGTGGCAGGTGTATCAGAAGCTGATGTGACCGTGTGATCATGTGACCATGTGACCATTATGGGATCCATTCGAATACAAGGTAATGTTCGCCGTTCATTCCGAGTTTTTCATAGACCTTGCGGGCTGGCAGGTTACGTTTATCCACATACAGTCTTAAACCCCGGTAATCATCTGATTGCGATACCAGGTCCTGCAGATACCGGTACATTTCTTTATAAACGCCTGATTTCCTCTGTTCAGGGTCAACGAAGACGGATTGTCACCACCAGACCATTTTATTATTCCAGTCACTCCATTCGGAGGTAAGCATCAGAGAAGCAATGACCCTTCCCCGGAATTCAGCTACCAGGTACCGACCTTTGGAGGGATCATGGAAGACGGCTTTCACTCCTTCCGTCAATATGCTGTGATTCAGCGTTATACCCTCGCTTTCCAGGGCCATTTTCATTTGGAAATCAATGATTACAGGGGTATCGTCAATTGCAGCAGGGCGGATTTTTATATTGTTCATCATAAATTCAGGATGGTGA
>JAPLDE010000121.1:4627-5073 GCA_026391855.1 Bacteroidota bacterium
GGATGGTGAAAGAATAGGACAGCAAGGATAGTGAAAAATATCTTTTCCTTTTCATCAACATATTATCACATCAACACATTAGCACATTAACCATTACCTTTGCACTTTCTTAAAAAGAACATCATGGGCGACCAGATAAAACATGAATGTGGGATAGCGCTGCTCCGGCTGAGGAAGCCGATGGAGTTCTACCTGGCAAAATATGGGAGTGCCATTTATGGTCTGAACAAACTTCACCTGCTGATGGAGAAGCAGCATAACCGCGGGCAGGACGGGGCAGGAATGGCCTGTATCAAACTGGATATGGCACCCGGTACTCGTTATATTAACCGGACCCGGTCGAATGATGTGAACCCCATCGATGCCATTTTCCGCAAAGTCTTTGACCGGCTGAAGAATATCCGGGAACGTTGTCCTCATCACCTCCAGGATGTGGGCTGGCTGAA
>JAPLDE010000120.1 GCA_026391855.1 Bacteroidota bacterium
CGGACAGTTTAAATCGTTCTCAGGTGCTGAGACTTTCGCAATCCTGCGATCGGTAATTGATACTACTATCAAAAATAACCTCAACCCTTTGAGTGCACTTGCTCAAATTAATGCAATTTCTTCGTAGGGGTGAATAGTTACAAAAGGATTAATAGGGAACTGACAGAATTGAATGTGACCAAGGATAAGTTTTTTTCCATCATTGCCCATGATCTCCGAAGCCCTTACTCTGCACTGCTCGGATTAAGCCAGATTCTGTCTGACCCTGAAGAAAAACTCACCTTGCAGGAAACAAGGAAATACTCAGGAAGGATACATTCCCTGTTATCAAACCAGTTCGAATTGTTGCAGAACCTGCTGGAATGGGCGCGTATTCAACTGGGTAAGCTCCAGTGTAATCCCGAAAAAGTGAATGTTTACCAGGTAATGGATAACCTGCTCAATCTTTTCTCCGGAAACCTGCTTAGGAAAAATATCGATTGCATCTGCGATATCGACGAAAACCTTCATATACTGGCTGATACATACATGTTCCAATCTGTCCTTCACAACATAATGTCTAATGCGATCAAATTTACCCGGAATGGAGGAAAAATAGTAATGTCAGCGGCCAAGGTCAACAAATATGTCGAAATTGAGATACAGGATAACGGGATTGGCATCAATAAAGAAAGGCTGGAGAAAATCCTGCAGTTGGATTCCATTTATTCAACCAAAGGTACAGACGGAGAGAAGGGGACCGGACTGGGCCTGATCCTGATCAAGGAAATGGTTGAGAAACAGGGAGGTAACATTTTCATCGATTCAAAGGAAGGAATCGGAACCAGGGTTACCATCCGTTTTTTGTCTGCCTGACCGGACATAAAAAAAGGTGCCCCGGAGCACCTTTGATACGTCAACCGAATAAACTTTATTCAATTACAATCTTTTCCCTGTGGGTCGTCTTCCCGCTAACCACATTAACAAAGTAGGTGCCACGGCTGAGTCCGCTCAGGTCAATTTCTTTATTGTATGATATTATCGACTGGTTATCTTTGGCAGAATACACCATTTTGCCAACCATATCAAAGACCTGGATGGTCACTTCCTGGTTTTCAACACCAATGGCAGCCAGGGTGAAAAGTCCGTGATTCGGGTTGGGATAAATAACAAATCCACCTTTTTGGGCATCTACATGAACGATCTCAGCGAGAACGTCATTGTATTTGAACATCCCGGTATTTGCAGTGGTCGTACTGTTGAATGAACCTGCCCATCCGTGGGCATTATCGTACCATTTGGTATAAAGGAACTGGGTGCCGTTGGTTGCATTGAACTCGGTCCAGGTATGACCTCCGTCAAAGCTGTAAGAAGCACCGCACAAAGCAGTGTCGGAACCGGTGGCAACATAGGTGTTATAAGTATAGGGAACATAGGCCAGTCCTGCACTGAAAGCGGTACCGGTATAAGTAACAGGAGCCCAGGTGGTACCGCCATCGGAAGTTTCAAAAAGATCGAACATTTTGGTTGTCTCATTTACATGCCCTACCAGTCCGCTCTGAGAATCTCTGAAAGCAATGTTGTTTACTCCGCCATTAGTCCCTGCAGCACTGGCCCCGGTGAAAGAAGCTGTCCAGGTAAGTCCCTGATCATCAGATTTGTACAGATTTCCTTTGTTGGTTCCAAACATGACTGTATTGCCAGTAACATCAATAACAGAGGTCCATCCGCCTTCATCTGAAGCAACAGCAACTCCGCTGATACTGGTTGTCGGCACCCTTGTCCAGATTGCACCTCCATCGGTCGTGGTATAAATTTCAAAATATCCGTCTCTTAAATCTCCGTGGCACATTCCGATGTTACCGTTCCAGAAATATACATTGTCGGCAAACGAAGCTGATCCCTGCAATGGACTCTCGTGAACCCAGGTTGATCCTCCGTTAATGGATTTGTAAACACCGCAGGTAGCATTCTGGGTCCCGCTTTTAAAAACAGTAACCCATACCGTATTGGCATCAAGGGCTGTGATGTTTCCTAACCCGTAGGTTGATCCGGCCAGCACAACTCCCGGAACCCATAATGTCCCGCTGTTGGTGGTTTTACAGAATTCAGTGATATAGGCTCCATTACCACTTCCGTCATAGGCCGTGGCCCAAACGATATCACCCGTTACACATTGGATATAATTTATCCCCCTGGAATCGGTCGTAAAATTAGTTCCCTGCTCAATCCATTGGGCAAAGGCTCCTGAAACAACTAAAAGTAAGGTAGTTAAGAGTAAAAGTTTTCTCATGTTGATGAAAATTATTGGGTTAAACCTTAAAAATTTATAAGGTGTCAAAGGTATATTTTTTTGCAATCCATCCGGGGAAATTCATATTTTTACCACGAAATTAGCATGAGTTAATTTCACCTGTGTAAAACCATCATCCCGGAGAAACTCCTTTAATTAAACAAGGGAACCTTCGTGATGATATATTATTGTAACTTCCTGATTAAGTTATGGATAAGAAAATATCAAAATTAAATATATATGAAATTTATTGTTTCAAGTCTACAGCTTTTGAAGAGCCTGCAGTCAATCAGTGGGGTGCTGAATTCCAGCAATACCCTGCCGATCCTTGATGACTTTCTCTTCGAACTAAAAGATGATTCACTGGTAATAACGGCATCCGACCTGGAAACCACTGTTACTGTGAATGTTCCGCTAACCAGGGCCGAAGAACCGGGAGAGATCACCATCCCTGCCAAGATTCTGCTGGAAACCCTGAAGACCTTCCCGGAAATCCCGTTACAGTTTACTATCGATACAGAAGTAAACGCCATTGAGATTTCTGCCGGTGAAGGCAAATACAAACTGGCCGGGCACAAAGCCGAGGAATACCCTCGTGTACCTGCTATGGACGACATGGTCACCATACAGGTACCTGCTCCGGTGATCGCTACTGCGATCAGCAAAACCTTATTTGCCACGGGAAATGATGAGTTCCGTCAGGTAATGACCGGCGTTTTCTGCCAGCTCAGCCCGGAAGACCTCATCTTCGTGGCAACGGATGCCCACAAACTGGTACGGTATAGAAGAACGGACATGAATGCCGAAAACGCCGCTTCATTTATCCTCCCCAAAAAGCCGTTAAACCAGCTAAAAACGCTGCTGGCTCACCTTGAATCCGATGTTACCATCGAGTATAACCTTACCAATGCAGCCTTTTCTTTCGAGAACATTCACCTGGTCTGCCGCCTGATAGAGGGTCGCTACCCGAATTATGAGGCTGTCATTCCTAAGGTAAATCCCAATAAACTCATCATCGACAGGCTACCCTTCCTGACCTCCCTGCGTCGTGTGGCTATCTTTGCCAACCAATCCACTCACCAGATCCGCCTGAAGATCAGCGGAAAGGAACTGGTGCTTTCGGCCGAGGATATTGACTTTGCCAACGAAGCCAAAGAAAGGCTGACCTGTAATTATGAAGGCGAAGACCTGGAGATAGGGTTCAACTCGAAGTTCATGGTGGAAATGGTGACTAACCTTGACACCGATGAGATCCGGCTGGAAATGTCCGAACCAAACCGGGCAGGTATCCTTCTGCCGATGAACAACGAAAATACCGCCGAGGATATCCTGATGCTGGTAATGCCGGTGATGCTCGCGCAGTATTAGTCGGCAGTCCACAGTTGGCAGTCGGCAGTTGGTAGTCGGCAGTCGGCAGTTGGCAGTTGGCAGTCGGCAGTCGGCAGTTGGCAGTCGGCAGTCAGCAGTCGGCAGATGAAAGCAGGGGCACGAGGCATCGTGCCCTGTGCAACCTTTTTGCTAAAGGGTTGTCTCAATGATAAAGCCTTTCTTTATTACATTTGGTATCATAAAAACTGTCTGCTATGAAGAAAATTTTTACGTTTCTTTTTAATATATTGGTGATCAGTGTGTTGGCACAACCAACGATTACCAAGAATGATATGCCTGTTTCCGGTGATACCATCCGTACCCGGAGCAGCATGCTGGGACTGGGACTCAATTACCAGCAGGCCGGGAACAACATTACCTGGGATCTTTCCAGCCTGATCTCAACAGGCATCGGGGGTGACACTTTTGTTACCGTAGCATCAACACCTTTGCTCTACCAGTTGGCCTTCAACCTGCCCTGGGACCCAAACAAGGCAAACCTGGCTTCACCCCAAACCGATATCAGCCTGATCCCCAATCTCCCGCTGACGAATATTTATAATTATTACCGGTCAGTTACTGCAGCCTATTCCATAGTCGGTTTCGGAGCCACCATTGCCGGATTACCCTTACCGATAAAGTTTGATAACCCGGATATCTGGTACAAATTCCCGCTGACGATCAACTCTCCCGCAGATTCTTCCACTGCCTCCTTTGCCCAGGGGATCACAGGCCTCGGTTATTTGGCTATCACTCGCAAACGCGTTAACCAGGTCGACGGGTGGGGTACCGTCATTACTCCGGCAGGATCCTATACAGCTCTGAGAATCAAGTCAATAGTTCAGGAAGTCGATTCCATTTACCTGGATTCATTGAACATGGGACTCCCCATCCCCAGAAATTATACCGAATATAAGTGGCTGGTACCGGGTAAGAAAATCCCTGTCATGCAGGTAACCAGTCAATCTCTTTTAACCACTTTCACCTGGACCGACAGTTCGGCTGTAGCATCCTCTTTCTCGGTGGATGTGGGGCAGGACATGGCGGTGTGTTTGGGAACTTCAGTTCAAATTACAGCCAATGCAAGCGGAGGGACTCCTCCCTATACATATATATGGAGTAATGGCACTCTGGGACAAACCATTTCTGTAACTCCCACATCGACAACAACATATAATATCACATGTATGGATTCCGGCTTTCAGTTTGCCTTCAACAGCGTTACCATCACTGTTCTTCCCAATCCTGTTGTGAATATTGACCTGAATCCAAACCAAACATGGGGCTGTTCAGGAGGACCAATTGTCACAACATTTATTATGACTGCGAATCCAGCATACCCCTTTTACAATTGGTCCGACGGATCTACCGGGCCCGGAGCGGCCGGCATTACCGCCGGCCCACCGTCACCGGGTTTTATAGGGAGTTATGATTACTGGGTCCAGGTTGCCGACAACAACGGCTGCCTCGGTCAGGACTCCGTGACAATCGCCTGGGACATCTGTTCAGGAATCAACCAGGGCTGGAAAGGATCGGTTGAATTGTCCATGCACTTGTATCCGAACCCAACCAGTGGCCTGTTGTTCCTTGATTATTATTTGCTTGAAAACCAAGTTATTAACGCTGAAGTATTTAATTCTACAGGACAAAGCTTTGGAATCCTACCTTTGAAAACCAGCCTCGTGGGCAACGTTGTCCAATCCATTGACTTAAAAGCCTGTCACATTCCTGCAGGTCTTCTGTTTATCCGGTTTTCTTCAGACAAAGGTACATTTATCAGACCTGTAATGGTTGAGTAAACATGCCTTTTATTATTTACCGTTCATCAGCCGGATCAGGCAAGACCTTTACCCTTGTTAAAGAGTATCTTAAAATTGTATTGGTAAACCCGGCAGAATTCCGGCATATTCTGGCCCTGACCTTTACCAACAAGGCGGCCCAGGAGATGAAGGACCGGGTGTTGCTGTACCTGAGGCAGCTGTGTGATAAAGGTGTTAAAGGTGATAAAGGTGATAAAGGTGATAAGGGGCCTATTGATGGATTGCTCCGGATGTTGGTGGAAGAAACCGGATTAGACGAAAGGGTTATTATTCAGCGGGCAAAGAAAGTACTCGAACTCATTCTTCACCAGTATTCCGATTTTGCCATCACCACCATCGACAGCTTTATGCACAGGGTCATCAGGATCTTTGCCCACGATCTTCATCTTCCCCTTGATTTTGAAGTGGAACTCGATGCTGACCTGCTGATCTCACAGGCCGTGAATAATCTTATCAGGCAGGTTGGGACGCAACCCGGTGTGACCCGGACTTTGGTCGATTTTATTCTCTATAAGACTGAAAATGAGGAGGGCTGGAATATTGAAAAAGACCTGGAGTCGATAACCAGGCAGCTATTCCAGGAAAGCGGACAGGTGTTCATGGACATCTTCCGGAAGCAACCCATTGACCTGGAGGAATTCAGCGATATTTTTAAAAGAATAAGGAGCTTCCGGAAAGCCTTCGAAAAGGAAATGAAGGGGCTCGGAGCACAGGCGGTGGAAATGATCACCGGGGCCGGTCTGTCGATGGAATCCTTCTATTATGGCAAAAGCGGCCTGGGAAAATATTTCTTTCATCTTTCAGAAGGGAACTTCGACAGAATTGAACCCAATTCTTACGTTTCTAAAACGATTGAAGAAGATATCTGGTATACAAAAACCGCGGAACCCGGAGTGAGATCTGCCATCGATGCCATTAAGCCTGCTCTTCAGGATATCTATTTCAAAATTAATGAATTACGGGAAAGTGAATTTCCTCTATATATCACTTATGGCATTCTTGAAAAGTCCATTCTTCCCATGTCGGTTCTCAACGAGATCGATAAGGAGTTACAGGAAATAAAGAAGGAAAATAACCTTCTTCCGATTGGTGAGTTCAATAAGAGAATAGCCGATTCGGTGCTGGGCGAACCCATTCCTTTCATCTTTGAAAGGATAGGGGAATGGTATCACCATATATTACTGGATGAGTTTCAGGATACTTCTGTCCTTCAATGGCTTAACCTGATGCCTTTGGTTGAGAATTCCCTGGCAGGCGGATATTCTTCTATTTTGGTTGGCGACGGGAAACAGGCTATATACCGATGGAGGAATGGCGACGTGGAACAATTTTCACGCTTGCCTGAGGTGTATGTGCCTTTTGATGCGGACATCCCGGAAGGAAGAAGGCTGGCACTTGCCAGGAATTATGAACCGCGCGGGCTCACCGAAAACTATAGAACCTCAGCGGAGATCGTTAACTTTAATAATGAGGTTTTTACTGCACTTGCCAGGCTGATACCCGGAAACCTGCAGAGCATTTACGATAATGTGATCCAGAAACCGCTGGACTCAAAGCCGGGGGGCTATGTCTCCGTGGAATTCACCCTGCCTTCGGATAAGGAACTCACCCTGAACGATACCCACCTTATCCGTATCCTGGAGATCATCCGCTCCTGCCGCGAGGATGGTTACCGTTACCGGGAAATAGCTATCCTTTGCCGCAGTAATGTGAACGGAAGCCTGGTATCGAGGTTCCTGATGGACAACAATATCAGCGTATCTTCATCAGAATCAGTACTGTTGAAGAATTCTCCAAAAGTTAATGTGCTGATCGCCTGCCTGAAAATGATCGCCAACCCGGCCGACCAGGTAAGCCAGGAGGTGCTTTCCCGTTTCGTTAATGAAAAACGGGACCTGGTATTCCTGTTAAAGGATAGTTACAGGGGAATTCCCGTTTATGAACTAACCGAAAAGCTGGTCAGGGACCTTGGAATGGCCGGTCAACCCGATCCATTCATTATTTTTTTCCTGGATGCCGTTCTGCAGTTCTCCCAGAAAAATGAGACATCGGTGGCTGCCTTTATCGAGTGGTGGGAAGAAAATATGGACAATACTTCCTTGAAAACACCGGATGACTATGATGCGGTGAGGGTAATGACCATACATAAAGCTAAAGGGTTGGAATTCAAGGTGGTGATATATCCTTTTGCCAGGGAGAGAATGAAAGCAACCCGTAGCGAAGTTTGGGTTAAAGTGAACAGTCCCCAGTTTCCATCATGGAAAACTGCCCTGATTCCCCTGAAAAGTGAACTGGAAAAGAGTACACTTGCGGAGGTTTATCACGAGGAAATGGCCAAGACCACGCTGGATTTTGTCAATATGCTTTACGTCGTTCTTACAAGGCCCAAAGACAGGCTGTATGTGTTGAGTGAACGACCCGGAAAGAATTACGCCGATGGGAAAAAGGTATCCGATCTTTTGGGGATCTACCTCGCCTCACTGGAGCTCGATCCGCTCACACAGGCCCGTTATGTAAGGGGAGAAGAAAGGAAAGTGGCTGATCCGGAGGCGCTTACCGAAGCTTCTTTCAATTTTAATAAGCTTTATTCCGTCGATTGGCAGAAGAGGGTAGCTATCCGCCGCAATCACCCGGATGACTGGGACGTGAGAAATCCTGACCTTACACGTTCATACGGGAACCTGGTCCACAGCATTTTATCGTTTGTAAAGTGCCGGGATGACATCCCTTTGGTGCTGGAAACCTTTCAATCAGGAGGGATGATGCAGCCTTCAGAAAAAGAAACCATTAAAAAACAGTTGGCATCCCTGCTGATGGATGAAAGGATGGGAATGTTTTTCAGTAAAGATTCCTCAATCCTTAATGAAGCAGAAATCCTGGCACCTTCCGGCAAAACCATCAGGCCCGACCGGGTGGTCTTATTTCCAGACCGCACCCTGATCCTTGATTATAAAACCGGGGAACAGAAACCCTTCCATTCAGACCAGGTCCTGCAATACAAAGAATATTTGAAGGAGATGGGATATCCCGCTGTGGAGGCTTACCTGCTTTACCTCAACCAGCCTCATCAGCTGGTCAATGTGTGATGAATGGTATAAGAATTACCGCTTAAAACTGCTGGTATATTCGTTCAGTTCATCGATTGAGCTCTCAAATTTGAAAGCATCGTTCAACTGGTAGTAATTCCCGATGTCATAGGTATAACCATAGGCATATTTAGCCAGTTCTAAACGGGTATCTTCAAAATTGAACAGCATCATGATCTCTTTCACCTGGGCAGAAAGCAGGCAGTTGGTATTGATGACCTGTTTGGCTATGGTTAACTTGCTGTCTTCGAATTTTTTAGATTCGATAGATTGTTTTACCCTGGTAAAATCCCCGGGTGACATGGGGTAGGGGCAACCCGTAGGGCCTGAATAGCCCGGAAGAATATAGACCGGTTGATCAGGAGGTATAGAATGCGTATGCTGGGGAGGAGCATCGGTAGTACCTGATGTTGTGGTAGTTGTTGAATAGGTAGTGGTGGTTTGGCTTGATGAAGAGGTTGTTGCCCCCGGGGTATTAATGTTCATATTGAAGTTAACCCCTGAGTTGGGATCGTTGATGTTCACTCCCATGTTGACGGTACCGGTAGAAGGAGGGGCCCCCTGGCTGCTGACGGTGGTTGTGGTTGTCTGGGTTTGGGTTATTGTTGCTGCCGGAGGGGGCGGCGTTGTGGTATAAACCACGACTGTCTGCCCCGTACTGGCCGGTCGGGCTTCTTCAATGGGAACATCGTTCATCCAGCGGATCACATATTCCCCTTTGTTGTTCTTCCTGATATTAAAAGTTGTTTCCGTTCCCTGCTTATACATCAGGTTTTTATCAATTTCCCCGAGTTTGGTATCCTCGAAAATGATCTTGGCCTTATAGTACGGGGCAACAAGGTCGGTGACCTTCACATTGGTCTCAGCTTGAGGGTTTTGACGGATACCGTTCAGGATCACGGTAAACCGTTCACCGTTCTCGGTAAAGAAGATCAGGTTGGTTTTTTGCTGGGCAAATACCTGGAAGGTTAAAAACAAAAAAGGAACAATAATGAAAATCTTCTTCATAATATGTTGAAATTAGGGTTAAAAGAGCGTTATATAAAGCAAATTACCTGCCAAAATTCACTTTATCCACCTTATTCATATGGTTCAGTATCCACAATTGTTTGCGCTGGATATAGGGAGAAGGCTTTACGGCGCTGTATAATCTGGGATTCGGAAGGATTGCTGCCAGGAGAGCAGCTTCCACTTTGGTCAGTTTGCCTGCGGGCTTATTAAAATACTTCTGTGAAGCCATCTCGGCTCCATAGATACCATCCCCCATTTCTATCACATTCAGGTAAACCTCCATGATCCTCCGTTTTCCCCAGAGCAGCTCGATCAATCCTGTAAAATAGACTTCCAGCCCTTTCCTTATCCAGGACCGTTGCGGCCACAGGAATACGTTTTTAGCTGTTTGCTGGCTGATGGTGCTGGCCCCTTTTGTCTTCTTATGGTTGGCATTATATTCCTGAGCCTTCTTAATTGCCTCAAAATCAAAGCCATAATGATCAAGAAATTCATTATCCTCCGAAGTGACAACGGCCTGTTCGAGGTTGTTGGAGATCTTGTCCAGGGGCATCCAATACTTTTGTAAAGTGACGGATTCACCATTTGTAAGTTGCTGAAATACACGGATAACCATCAGCGGAGTGAGGGGCGGGGGGATAAACCTGTAAAGTATAGTGAAAAAGACCGAACTTCCGAAGAAAAGGATCATTGCCCAACGGATGATCTTCCATATCTTTTTTCCGAATGAAGTTTTCTTTGCCAAGTCAGGTTTTAGTTTAAGTTCGGTTTTTAAGCAATACCGGACAGATTAAGCTGGGCAAATGTATTAAAAAATCGTAATTTTGCACCCGCTAAATCAACTACCTGAAAAATCTGACCTATGAGCGTTTTTGTTGGCATCCGTCACGAGGATAAATACAAGATGGAGAGGCGGGCTCCATTGACCCCCCGCCATGTGGATTACCTGGTCACACACAAGAACCTAGACATTGTGGTTCAGAAATCTCCCAAACGGATCTTTACCGAAGAGGAATACATCCGGGCCGGAGCCGTTATTTCGGAATCCCTGGCAGGCTGTTCTGTCATACTGGGGGTTAAAGAGATTCCCATCGAAGCATTTGAGAGGAAGAAGACTTACGTATTCTTCTCCCATGTCATTAAAGGTCAGCCTTATAATATGCCAATGCTCAGGAGGATGATGGAGTTGGAATGCAACCTCATCGATTATGAAAAAGTAGTTGATGAACAGAACAAAAGGTTGATCTTTTTTGGAAAATATGCCGGGCTGGCCGGGATGATCAATTCATTATGGGCACTGGGACAACGGCTGGATTATTATGGATTTAAGTCTAAGCTTCTGAAAATCAGGCAGGCACATGAATATGATTCCCTCAGTGATGCAAAAGATGACATCTCTGCCGTCGGGCAGCTGATTGCTGAAAAGGGGATACCTGAGGATCTAATACCCTTTACCATCGGGTTCACCGGGTATGGAAACGTTTCACAGGGAGCTCAGGAGATTTGCGGGTTATTGCCGGTAAAAGAAATATCCCCGGATAAGCTGCTGAATCTGAAACACCGCAAGCACCTGCCGAACAACATTATTTACAAGGTTATTTTCAAAGAGGAACATCTTTTCGAACCTATAGAGGAGGGCAAAGAATTTGATCTTCGTGATTACTTTGAAAGAGGTAGCAAGGGATACCGGAATGCCTTCGAGAAGTATGTGCCCTACCTTACCATGCTGATAAACTGCATCTTCTGGGATAAGAAATACCCGAAGCTTCTCACACGTGATTATCTGAAGAAGTTATATTCCAAGGGAAATCCCAAGTTAATCGTCATCGGAGATATTTCCTGCGATATCAATGGTGCTATTGAAGCAACAAAGATCGCTACTGAGATCGGCGACCCTGTATTTGTGTATAACCCTTATACCGATGGATACACCATGGGTTGTGAAGGAGAAGGAATACTCGACATGACGGTTGATATCCTCCCGGCTGAATTGCCGCGTGATGCCTCCGATGGTTTTGCCGATGTCCTGGTTAACTTCATCAAACCTATTGCGGATGCCGATTATGAGGAAGAATTCGAAGACCTCGACCTTCCCAGGGCGATCAAAAAAGGTCTTATTCTCCACAATGGCAAGCTAACTCCTGATTTTCAATATATTCAGAAATTTCTCGAACCACTTGAAGTCTCTAATTAACCTCGGCCATTACCACATCACCCTGAAAGCCTCACCCCCCAACCCCCTCTCCTCCAGAGAGGGGGAGCACTTTAAACCAAAA
>JAPLDE010000241.1:0-6659 GCA_026391855.1 Bacteroidota bacterium
ATCAGGATATTCTTATTGACAAGAAAGGAAGAGTATATAATCAATGGTCTTCAGGTCGTAGAAGAAATGAACCAGTTAATATTGAAACAAATGCTACAAATCCGAAAACCAAACAGAAAGTTTAAACGAATCACTAAACTTCGAAATTACAAAAAATATAAATAATAACATCGTTATGTTAGCACCATTACTCTCTGGAGGAGAGGGGGCCGGGGGGTGAGGCCTCAGGGTGATGAAGCGAACAACCTGGACTGAAGTCCTCCCCCTCTCTGAAGGAGAGGGGGTCGGGGGGTGAGGCTTTCAGGGTGATGAAGCGAACGATTTGGACTGAAGTCCTCCCCCTCTCTGGAGGAGAGGGGACCGGGGGGTGAGGCAGAACGATGAAGAATATCGCACTGACTGAAGTAAAAAAACCGGATATTCGCAGTCGGATATTCGCTATAAAAAAATGAATTCTTCTGATCTGGATGCTGATAATGATCTGATAACCAGCGATTTTATGAATATCCTGGAGATGGGCAGCGCCCGGGCGGTGGCCGAACTGGGTGTATTGGCGATCAACCGGGAGGAGAAACGGTTCAGGGCTGTGTTATCCCTTTGTTTTAAACAGCCATACCCCATCGCAATGCGCGCTGCAAGGGTCATCCAGATGTTCTGCGAACAATATCCGGAATTTATTTATCCTTACCTGGAAGAGGTAGTGATCCGCAGTCTCAACAGCAAAGTGGACGGGGTGGTACGAAGCTTTCTGAAAATTTTCGCCGAATGTATCGATCTAAACCGGCTCAACGATCCCGGTTTCCTGCTCGATTACTCCTTCAAACAAATGATGGACCCGAAAGTAAAACCCGCCATCAGGGTCTATGCCATGACAATCATCGAAAAACTCTCGGTAAATGAACCGGACATATTGCCGGAATTTATTGAAGTGCTTGAATTTATCAGCGATGATGAAAACCCCTCTGTAAGGAGCAGGTTATCCCGCTTACTGAAAAAAGTAAGAAAAAGACAGTGATCAGAAGTTATTCGTAAATTTTTCAAGGCTCTTAATAAATCTTTTGGCATCAACTTTATGGTTCATTCCTTTGATCCACAGGTGGAGGTAAATAGGCCTGAGCTCTCCTTTCCCTTTGTGGAAACTGATAAACAGGTCGTTTGAAATGGTAAAATCCCGGTAGATCTCTTCACGTCCTTTTCTCTTGTCACCCGTTATCTGATTCTCAAGAGTGTTATAATTATCAATGATTAATTTACACTGATCGGCTGTTAATTCTATAAAAGTCGTCTCAGCTGCCACCAGTTTGTCATCTTTTGATCTGGACCTGATCAGATAAACCCGCTCACTACCGATCACCAGGCCCTTGGTCTCATTTAAACTGTAACCTGTCAGCTCAAGATAGGCATTTTTGTTAACGGTCATACCTGAAAACACGGGTATGGTCTTGAGATTGCTGTACTCCCCTGTCTTATGTGTCTCTATAGTGTTCTTCAAATACCTTTCAGTGATATACTTATAGTGGCTACATCCTGAAAATGAAATGCTTAGTATAATTCCCAACAATAGAATTTTTGTCTTCATAATTTTATTTTTTATATTTTTCAAATTTTAAGTAAAGTGTTGATAATCAATAAATACCATTTGTTGTTATCGGATACCATTAAAAAAAAATCATAGAAAGGTTATCCTCAGAAACGATATCAAACATACATGATAATTTTTATTGATACAAACGCTTACCGGGAAAGTTTGAACATTTCTTCCTCCGGGGGGAAAAAAACTGCCTGTCCCCTTCGGTCAGGTAAAAGTGTAGGAGACCATACGGCTCCGGGTAGATAAAGGAAAAGGTTTTAAAAGATATTTTTTTCCAGTAGTCGCTGACCGAAATTGGCTGGTGCGGGATCCCGACGAAGGAGGGAAGCGCCAGGCGCAGTCGCGATGCGGCGACGAGGCCTCCCGGCCTGAGGGTAAAACCTGATATTTTGAAAATACATCCCACTTTTAAGACGAACTCTTCACCAGGAAGGAAATAAACCCCTGGCAGGCTATGGAAAGTATTGAAAATAAGTTCGGCCCATATCTTATTCAGCAGACTATGGACACGTTACCTGTTCCGGTGAACTATTTTCAAAATCAACCTGACTGAAGGAGACAAGCAGTAAAAAAAATAGATTTGCCCCGGCCGAAAGGCATTTAAAATTGTTCTATCTTTACGCATTCTAAATAAAAATAAAAAAGAGATGGCCTGTAGTAAGGAAGATGTGCTGAAAGCCTTGAGCCACGTGGATGATCCGGATCTGAAAAAAGACCTGGTGACGCTTGGCATGATTGAAAATGTGACGGTGGAGGAAGGCAAAGTGGGGTTCACCATTGTGTTGACAACGCCAAGTTGCCCCTTGAAAGGAAAATTAAAACAGGATTGCATAGATGCCATCCAGCGCTACCTGGGAGCAGAACTTGTTGTGGATGTTGAGGTTACGTCCCGGGTAACGGCCCGCCATAACCAGACTTCCGCTATGCTTTCAGGGGTGAAAAATATTATTGCCATTGCCTCAGGCAAGGGCGGTGTAGGTAAAAGCACGGTTGCCGTCAACCTGGCTATTGCCCTTTCAAGGGCAGGCTCAAAGGTAGGTTTGGTAGATGCCGATATTTACGGGCCGTCTGTTCCTTTGATGTTTGATGTGATGGATGTCAGACCAACCGTCAGTGAAGTTAACGGGGGTCAACGCATCCACCCGGTTCTGAAATACGGGATCTCGCTGCTGTCGATAGGTTTTTTTGTAGAGCCTTCGAAAGCCCTTATATGGCGGGGGCCCATGGCTTCCAACGCACTGATGCAGCTTTTTAACGACACGGAATGGGGTGAACTGGATTATATGGTCATTGACCTTCCTCCCGGAACCGGTGATATTCACCTCACCCTGGCGCAACAGGTACCGGTAAACGGCATCGCCATCGTGACTACTCCCCAGGAAGTCGCCCTGGCCGATGCCCGGAAAGCAATGAATATGTTCAGCCAGGAAACCATCCGTATCCCGATTCTGGGCCTGATTGAAAATATGTCATGGTTTACTCCTGCAGAACTTCCTGATAACAAGTATTATATCTTTGGCAAAGAAGGCGGAAAGAAACTGGCTGCTGAATTAAAAGTGCCTTTCCTGGGTGAAATCCCTATCGTTCAAGCCCTCTGTGAGTCGGGAGATAATGGGACCCCGCTGGCCCTGGACAAAAATTCCCCGGTAGCTGAAGCCTTCGACCGGCTGGCCGAAACCATCTCTCAACAGATTGCCATCCGTAATGCTTTCATGGAAGGAATGCTTGCTACAAATTAAGACGATCCTGAAAAATCATCAAAAACCGCTATAAAATCACTCACAAAATGACAGAAAGTCAACACCCTGAACTGGTGCAGAAAGTTATCAAAGTAATCGACCAGATAAGACCCTATTTACAGGCTGACGGAGGAGATATAAGTTTTGTCAACCTGACGGAGGACTATATTGTAAATGTTGAACTTCAGGGTTCCTGCGGATCCTGTCCCTACAGCAGAATGACATTGAAAAACGGTGTTGAATCTGCCGTCAGAAGAGCATTGCCTGAGATTAAAGCTGTTGAAGCCATCTGACAAAATTACGGGCTTTACGACAGGTACTTGGCAACAATGGGCATCCTTCGGCCCATACCGAAGGCTTTTGGACTCACCCTCAGAACTGGCGGGGTCTGGTATCGCTTGTGCTCACTGGTATTCACCATTTTCAGGGTCTTTAACACGGTGTCTTTGTCAAAACCCATGGCAAGCAGGTCATCAGGCCCTTTCCTCTTTTCAATATACTGGTAAAGGATCTGGTCAAGAATAGCATAATCGGGTAAGGAGTCGGAATCTTTCTGATCTGGCCGTAACTCAGCGGAAGGAGGCTTCAATAAAATGTTTTCCGGAATAACTACCCTGTCTTTATTAATAAACCCGGCCAATTCGTATACTTCAGTCTTGTAAACATCTCCCAGCACTGAAATGGCCCCGCACATATCGCCGTATAAGGTGCCATATCCTACGGCTGCTTCACTCTTGTTCGAGGTGTTCAGCAGGATATACCCCATTTTATTGGATAAGGCCATCAGGATTACTGCCCTTACCCTGGCCTGTATGTTTTCTTCTGCCAGGTTGAAGGGCAGTCCCTTAAAAACCGGGGATAAACTTTGGTTAAACTGCTGAAAGATGTCTTCAATAGGTATTTTCTCGTATGGGGAAGAGAGGTTCTCAACCAGCGCCAGGGCATCGTTTACACTATGATCGCTGGAGAAGGCGGAAGGCATCAAAACCGATAACACATTGTCTGCACCCAGGGCTTTTGCAGCCAAGACCAGCACTAAAGCCGAATCAATCCCTCCGGAAAGACCTATCACCGCCTTACTGAAACCAAGTTTACCGAAATAATCCTGTATTCCCATCACCAGGGCATCATGGATCAGGGAAATCTTCTCAGGAATTTGAATAATACCCCCTTTGTTACTGCTTATCTCCTTGTTTATTAACTGATTATCCTCTTCCAGGTTAACAAAACCCATATCTTCCCCAAAGAATCTCAGGCTGTTGATAACATCACCCTCTTTGTTCATGGCAAGCGAACCCCCGTCAAAAAGCAATTCAGTCTGTGCACCCACATGATTCACATAAACGACAGGCAGACGGTATTTTAAAACATTGGCTTTCAACACCTTCAACCGGGTTTCAGCCTGGGAATAATGAAAGGGTGAGGCCGCTATATTGATCATAATATCGGGTTCCTGCTTTATCAGCTCTTCCATGGGATCGAGGGTGTACAGGGGATGTGTTCCCTCTATCCAGAGATCCTCGCATATGGTAAGAGCTAATCGTTTGCCTTTGAATTCCAGTAGGTTAAACAGCCTGTTTGGTTCAAAATACCGGTACTCATCAAATACATCATAAGTTGGAAGCAGCGTTTTGTGCCGCATATCCTCAATTTTTCCATGATAAAGAAAGAAAGCGGTGTTGAACAGAGGTTTACCTTTGTTACCCGGGTTGCGGGAAGGAGACCCTATAATAGCAGCAATATCGGTACATTCCCGGGCGATCGTTTCCAGTGAACGGTAGCAGCGATCAATAAAATCGTCAAACTCAAGAAAATCCCTGGGTGGATAACCGGAAACGGCCAGCTCGGCAAAAAGGACCAGCTCAGCCCCGTTTTCCCTGGCTTGCCTGATGGCCCGGATAACTTTTGCTGTGTTTGACTCAAAATTGCCGATATGGTAATTGAGCTGTGCCAGGGCAACCCTCATGATGACAAATTTTAAAAAAGGACTCCGAAATTGAGTTCAAAATAATTCGAGATGGCACTTTCCGCCAGGCCGGATTTGATAGTATTATGACCTTTCAGAATATTGGTAAACCCGTTGTTGAAGGTGATCCCGCCAAAAAGCTTGGTCTCCCCGTTGATATAATATTCCGCCCCAAGACCCACGATCAGCGATTCCCTGATGAACCTTATCTTCGACTTGATATCCGACTGGTGATCGACCGAAAATTGGGCCGGTTGAGAAACATCAAACTCATCGTTTGCCCTGGCTGTCAGGTTGAAGGAAGTGCCAAACCCGATCATGCCGAAATAAGTGAAATATCCGATCTCTTTAGTTCTCATTTTCAGCACGATAGGAATCTCCAGCGACCTTATCCTGAATTTACGGTGAAGGGTCCCGGTATCTCCCGTGGCTCCGTCAGTATAGGGATACTTCAGCTTACCTCCGTTGGTGGTGATCGAAAACCCTGAATTGATGCAATAAGTTGGTGACAGGTTGTACTCTCCGACAAAACCCCAGGAAAATCCGGCCCTCATTCCGTCTGAACTGTAGTTTTCAATGTCGGGCTTTATCCATCCCAGGTTAGGCGCTATTTTAAAACCAAACTGGAAAGCTGAGATCTTGCTTTGAGCCATTGATAATTCTCCTGTAAAAACAAACAGAAAAAGGAATGCCAGCGTACAGAGTGTCTTTTTCATATCCTGTTATTTTTATCAATATTAAGTATATGCTTTCCTTATCAACAAACAGCATACCGCTTTGTTCCTGTTTTGATGGCATACAGGGGAAAAAGCCGGTTTGAAAATATTCCCCGGGCCGGATACCATCTTTTCAACAAAACACGTTTGAAAGCTTATCTGTTTCAAAAAACAAAAGTATGGACATTCGCCGTAACTTTGTTGAAGTTTACCTTTTAATCCTGCAATATGAATCGCTTCATTCCGGTATTCATAAGTTTAGGGCTGTTTTTTTGTTATTCATCTAAAGCCCAGGAGTTTACCTTCGGACCGACATTGGGGTTCAATTCATCACACATGACGACCAACCAGGATTCGCTGATGGATGAATTCAGGCAGGGCTTCGAAGGAGGGATATTCTTCAGATTCTATGGTGATTATCTCTATGCCCAGCCGGAAATCCTTTACGTGACCAAAGGAGGAATATTTAATACGGAAAATGAATCATTTAAAGAGGAGATCGATATACAGTCGGTTGATATCCCGGTGATTTTCGGATTGAAGCTGGGTCCGGAAGAATTTAATTTCAGGCTGTTCGGCGGACCTGTCGCAAGCTTAGTTGTCAAAAAAAACGTGGAACTGTCAGGGAACGGGATGACATCCGCTGT
>JAPLDE010000241.1:6690-8666 GCA_026391855.1 Bacteroidota bacterium
CCGCTGTATCCGGCAGCAATATCAAGGACTCCATGCTGGGTGCAACTGTGGGGTTGGGTATTGATATTCTTTCCTTCAGCCTGGATGTAAGGTATGAATACGGTTGGGAGAATATTTACAAACGCCGGGCAGGTGAACCAAATATTGATTGGAAACATGAGATGTTTACCGTATGCCTTGGTTTTAAAGTTCTCTGATTCATTTTTTAATAGAAATTATTATGAAAAGAAAGCCATGGGTTAATATGATTGGCCTGGTAATCCTGTTAACTGGCCTGACCCTGAAAGGTATTGGCCAGCAGGAGATGAAGGTGACAGAAATCAATGTATTCAAGAACGGGACGTATTTTGTTGTCAAGGAGGGCAATCTGCCCATCGAGGATTATCATTCCAAAATGGAATTGCCTCCCAGCCCGCTGATGGGGACTTTTTGGCTGACCACCCAGAAAGATCTTACCATTGAAAGGCTGGTGTTTATGGTCGATACCATAAAAAAAACACGGCTCGCCAGAAGCATTACCGACCTGTCGGGAACCCTGGCCGATTATTTTACTCAGACCAATGTTGTGAAAATCAGGACAGTAGATGGTAAAACCGTTTATTTCCCGGCATCTGACGTACGCCAGCTTTTTGTGGACGACAATCCGAACGAGAACATGACCGGCGATTCAACGGCTTACCTGGCCAGGATACAGTTTAGCCGTAACATCAAGGATGCCAGGATAAAGCTGGTATATATGCAACCCGGTATTCAATGGATCCCGTCATACAACATTAAAATATTGAATGACAAAGAACTGCAGATCGAAATGAAAGCCCTGGTGGAAAATTTTGCCGAGGTGATCAAAGATGCACAGCTTACCCTTACTGTCGGCAATCCCAACTATCATTACGGACGCACCGTTGAACCCTTTGCCAGCCCTTACCTTACAAACCTGGGTGGGAATGCTGGTTTCAACACCTATACCACCTACCAGTTCCAGAATACGATGGCACCGGCTGCCATGATGAACCTCAACACGGCAGCGGAAACGACCGGCAAGGGATATGCTGACTATCAGGAATATAATACAGCGAGTGAAAAGACAGGTGACCTGTTCATGTATGACCTGGGTAAGGTTTCTATCCCAAAAAACAGCAAGGCCAGTTTCCAGGTCTTTTCTCAGAAAATAATGTATAAAGATGTTTACAAGGCCAGTATTTCAGATGTAATTAGTTATTATTCAACGCATACCATCAATAATGACCCGGAGAGAAAATATGACGTTTATCATTCGCTGAAGCTGACTAACAGTACCAAAAATCCCTTTACCACAGCCCCGGTTTTTGTGATGGACGAAAACCTGAGGCCACTGGCCCAGGACGAGATATCCTATACCCCTGTAAGTGGGTCGGTATCCGTAAACCTTTCCAAATCTCCTGATATCATCCTGAAAAACAATGAAGAAGAGAAAAACAGAGAAGAAAAGGCAAAAACCATCGATAAGCATACATACAGTAAGATAACCATTAAGGGACTTATCGAAATTCAAAATACGCTGGATAAAAAGGTAATTCTCAATGTTGATAAATCGATAATCGGGCTGATCACAGAGGTCAGCGACAATGGCAAGATCATTTCACCACCCCGCTTCTCGGGATTGAATCCTTCCGGAAGAGCTGAATGGGAGATTAACCTCGAAGGTAATGAGAAGAAAACCCTTTCCTACACTTATGAAGTCTATATTTTGGTTTACTAAGACGTTGATGGTCCCTAAGAGATATCTTTTTTTTCTCCTGTTGCCTTACCTGGTGATGGTTTCCTGTAATCAAAATGGTAAAAACCGTGCTGTGTCCCGGGATCAGCCCCCTCCTCTTCAAATCCATATCCTTCGTTATGAAAACGCCCTCTTTTCCCTGGACAGGTCCCATTTGAAAGAAGGGGTGGGCAAACTTCTCCCTGAGTATTCTTTCTTCCTGGGAAAAGGACTGAATGAT
>JAPLDE010000029.1:0-8932 GCA_026391855.1 Bacteroidota bacterium
CTTCCGGCGCCTCGATCTACCATTGGTCTCCTTCCCTGGGATTATCCAGTAACGCAGGTTCAATCGTCATGGCCTTTCCACCCCAGCACACCATTTATACCGTTACCGGAATAAGCCAATACGGATGTATCGGGCATACCCTGATGCCTGTCAGGGTGTATCCCACCCCGGTTAAAAACCTGAGGGACAGCGCCTACCTTTGCCTGGGAAGCCCGTTTACGCTGAATGCAGGGTATAACGATTCCGCCTCCTACCAGTGGCAGGACGGCTCAACCGACCAGTTCTACCATGTCAACATGCCCGGAATATACTGGGTAACGGTGAGAAATGCAGGTTGTACGGTTTCCGATACAGTCCAGGTCGATATCTGTACCAGCGTATGGATTCCCAATGCTTTCACACCGGACGGAAATAACCAGAATGATTACTTTATGGCGCTTTCCGGCACTGAACTGCAGCAGTTCTCCATGTATATCTATAACCGCTTCGGCGACCTGGTCTTTGAATCACATGATATCATGAAAGGCTGGGACGGAAGATTTAAAGGGAGCGACTGCCCGGAAGGAGTTTACGTTTATGTGATCACCTGGGAAGGCCAGGGTAATGTGGTCAGTGAGAAAGAAGGCCTCAAGCGGGGTGCCGTGATGCTTGTCCGATGATCCCGTCACTCTTCAGTCGCATCGCCTCCGACCTCCAGATTGCCCTCTGGCAGGCAGAAAAAGTTATTGAACTCTTTGATAATGGGGCCACCATCCCTTTTGTGGCCCGGTATCGTAAAGAAATGACCGGTAGCCTGGATGAACAGGTGTTGACACAGATCCGGGACAGGACCAATCAACTCAGAGAGCTTGATAAGAGAAAAAATGTCATCATCAGTACCTTACAGGAACAGGGAAACCTGAGTCCCGAACTGGAGAAAAAGGTGATGGAAGCACCTACCCTCTCCGAACTGGAAGATCTCTATCTGCCTTACCGGCCAAAGCGAAGAACAAGGGCTACCATTGCCAGGGAAAAAGGACTGGAACCCCTGGCCAGCATGGTCATGTCGCAACAATATATTGATCTTCAACAGAAAGCAACTCTTTTTATCAATAAAGAAAAAGGGGTGAGTACCGTTACCGAGGCCCTGGAAGGGGCGCGCGATATCATCGCTGAATGGGTGAACGAAAATGCTTCTGCCCGCTCACGCGTCAGGAACCTCTTCCTCAGGGAAGGGATCATCACCTCAAAAGTTCTTAAAGAGAAGGAAACAGAAGGAGCCAAATACCAAACCTATTTCGAATGGTCGGAACCGCTTGCCAAATCGCCTTCCCACCGGCTGTTGGCTATGTTCAGGGGTGAAAATGAAGGCTTTCTCCGTATTTCTATAGCTCCGGAAGAAGAAAAAGCCCTTGACATGCTGGAAAGACAGTTCGTCAGGACAAAGAATGATGCCGGTCAACAGGTTAGTCTGGCCGTTAAAGACAGTTATAAAAGACTGCTAGCCCCTTCCATGGAAACGGAAATACGACAGTGGGCCAAGGAAAAAGCCGACAAGGAAGCCATCCGCGTTTTTGTCGGGAACATCCGTCAGCTTCTGCTGGCCCCTCCACTGGGCCAGAAAAATGTCCTGGCCATCGACCCGGGTTTTAAATCAGGGTGTAAGCTCGTCTGTCTCGACCGCCAGGGAAAACTGCTTCATAACGAAACCATCTACCCTCATCCTCCCCAATACGACTTCAAACAAGCCAGTAATAAGATCATTAACCTGGTAAAATCATACAAGACAGAGGTGATCGCCATCGGAAACGGAACAGCAGGAAGGGAAACAGAGGATTTTATCCGCAAAGTCCACTTCGATACCGAACTCATAGCCGTGATGGTTAACGAAAGCGGGGCTTCGGTCTATTCGGCCTCAACCGTGGCCCGTGAAGAATTTCCGGAATATGATGTGACGGTTCGGGGCGCCGTTTCTATCGGAAGAAGACTTCAGGACCCGCTGGCAGAACTGGTTAAAATTGACCCCAAATCCATTGGTGTAGGGCAGTACCAGCATGATGTCGACCAGAAACAACTGCAACAAAGCCTGGAAGATACCGTAGTGAGTTGCGTGAATATGGTTGGAGTTGAAGTTAACAGCGCCAGTCCCCAGCTGCTTAGCTATGTGTCTGGAATTGGACCTCTGCTGTCCCGCAACATCGTTGAGTTCCGCCATCAGAATGGCCCCTTCCGGTCGAGAAACGAACTGAAAAAAGTGCCTCGTTTCGGAGATAAAGCCTTCGAACAATCGGCCGGATTCCTAAGAATAAGAGAAGGTGATAATCCATTGGATGCCAGCGCTGTACACCCTGAAAGCTACGTTATTGTGGAAAAGATGGCCCGCAGCCTTCAAAGCAAGGTGAGCGACTTAATCACCAGCGCAGAACTGAGAAAACAGATTGACCCCAAGACCTTTGTTACCGAAAAATTCGGGCTCCCCACCCTTACCGATATCTTGTCGGAACTCGCAAAACCAGGCAGGGACCCAAGGAAAAAATTCGACTTCTTCGAATTTGATAAAACGGTCAACAGCATCAACGACCTCATCCCGGGGATGATACTTCCCGGCATCATCACCAATATTACTGCCTTTGGAGCGTTCGTTGATATCGGGGTACACCAGGACGGCCTGGTTCATGTCAGCCAGCTTTCCAATACCTTTGTAAAAGATCCCAATGAAGTGGGAAATCGCCAGAAAAAGAATTCAGCTTTCATTGAAAGATGTTCAGGATTTGAATTAAAAAAAATGATGATATTACAGAAAATCAGTATTTTACAGAGAGCAGCCAGCCTGCCTGTCCTGCTTTTTCTGATCATATTATTCCAGGCTCCTGCCCGGGCCCAGGTCATTAAAGGAGTCGGCATTGCCGGATTCAATGCCACCCAGGTTGATGGAGATGAAGTGTTCGGGTTTCATAAATACGGCTGGAACCTGGGCGCCTCCGCCATTATCCCCCTCAAAAACCGGTGGATGATCGGCCTGGAAAACATCTATAACCAGAAAGGAAGCTACCAGCGGGTCCTGTATCCCGATTCCGCCAGAAACGGATCATACCGCTTACAACTGGATTATGTGGAAGTCCCGGTCCTTCTGCTGTATGATGACAAAGCAGGGATGACCTTCGGAAGCGGATTTTCCTGGGGAAGACTGATCAATATTAAGGAATACGAACACGGCAAACGGGTGGAAACCACCACTTTAAACGGTCCCTACAACCGGAACGACTGGAACTTTCTTTTCGACATCAGGTTCAGGGTATATAAAAGATTCAAATTCAACTTCCGCTACGCCTATTCGATGGTTAAAATCAGGACCAGGTCATATTCGAATTATTACCAGGGCACCTGGGACCGGAAACAATATAATAATTTACTGACTTTCAGATTATTATATTATTTTAACGAAAAACCTCCCATTGTCATCAAAAAAAAGAAAAAATAAAATGGACCTTCAGGTAGAAGACCTGATCAGGGAACTCGGTTTGCAACCTCACCCTGAAGGCGGGTATTACAAAGAAACCTACCGCTGCAAAGAGCAAATTGATCAGCCTCAGCTTCCCGCGAGGTTTAACGGTGTCCGGAATTTCTCTACGGCTATCTATTACCTGTTGGTAGACAGCGATTATTCTTCTTTCCACCGGATACTTTCCGATGAGATCTGGCATCATTACCTGGGTTCCCCCTTAGTTCTCTTCCAGATCGATAACGAGGGGAATCTGCAGGAATCAATACTTGGAAACGATATCAGGGCCGGCCAACTCCCCCAGTTAGTTATTCCCCAAGGAAACTGGTTCGCTGCCAAGGTATTGAACAACAAGGGCTTTTCCCTGGCAGGATGTACAGTATCTCCAGGTTTCGATTTTTCCGATTTCGAGCTTGGCAATAAAATTGACCTGATGGAAATATTTCCCCTTCATGCCGTCATTATTGAGGAATTATGCAGGTAAAGGACTAAAACCTTATCCATAAAGCCAGTATACCAAGTCCGATCAGCACCATTCCCGTTATCATTTTCTCATGATGTTCCAGAAAGCTGAACCTGAGGGTTTTAACGCCTTTCATTCCCCAATATACCAGGAGAAGCATGATAACTACCGTGATGAAAAGGTAAACGGCAGAAACCACGGTAATCCCGGGCCAGCCAATGGTTCCGGCCTGGAAATAGTAAACTTCAATTTCAACACAGGGTGTCAGAAACATGGCAATACTTAATGAGGTCAGAATGGCTGTCCACCGGGATGTTTTCCTTTCAATTCCTGTAGTTATGTCTTTCATCTCGTGAGAGTGATGATGCTGATGACGAAAATCAAGGAAGAGATAGATGACTCCCAGGAAAATCAGGATCAGCGGGGCGATCGTTTCGGAAATAGAGGCATAACTTGCAGCCAGCCGGTAACCGATAAGACCCACGACGATCCCGATGATAATGGTACTCAGGGTATGAGCCGTTCCGGTGATCACCGTGGCTGACAGGGTTTGCTTTGTCGTCCATTTCTCCGTCTTGCCGATAACGATCAAAGGCAGCCAGTGATTGGGGATCAGGGCATGGATAGTACTCAGGATAAGGCTTCCGATAAATATCTGATACATAGTAATTCCTCCTTACAAAATTTATAATCGAACCGCTGATTTTTTCCCGCTGATGATCCCTACCGGCATAAAAAAGAGGCGGCCGGAACGTTCTATCCGGATATCGGTCATCCCTCCGCTGAAAAATTCTTTTTCAAAAGTACGAACGTTTATGTCGGCAATGATCAGCCCTGCCATCTCCTGCCCGTAATTGGCTTTATTATGCTTTTCCATGATCAGTATTAGTTTTTAGCGATTAAAAAATATGTCCCCCCGTTAATTTCACCTTCTTCTTTCAGGGTAAAACCGGTCTTGTTAAAAAGTCCCTTCCATTTTTTCCCGGATGTCAGAAAAAAGGATAACACATTTAATATGGCGAAGGCCGTAAGAGAGGGCGTCAGCACGATCATCAGCAGCCGGCCGTCAGGCTTCAGGATGCGGTTAATTTCGTTGAGTGCATTCATTTTCTGATCACCCAGATGATCGATCATGAAGGAGCTGATAACGGCATCAAATGTGCCTTCCGGATAATCAGTACGGGTGATGTCGCCCTGCACGATTTCCACCCGGTTTGTCATTCCGGCCAGTTCAAGGTTCTTTTCAAGCAGGGTGTTCCCGCCACCATCTATATAATCGGAGTTAAACAGGTCGAAAGCACTGATCTTTCCGGGAAAAAGCCTGCCCAGCGCAATAGTCGAACGCCCGGCCCCGCATCCGGCATCCATAATGCGGGAATCTTCATTGTTAAACAGCTTCACCCAGGGCAGGACCAGGTAGTTGTTATGTTTGGCCGACCGTATGACAAGGTTTCCAATGAAAAAATTAACAGAAAACAGAAAAAACAGAAAGGCCAGCAGCTGAAGGGCTGGAAACGAAAAATAAACATGAACGGTGGCAGCCAGGAAAACCAGGGAAGCAACCCAGAATCCGTTCATCCAGCCGATATTCCAGCCGGCATTAAAGCGCTTGTCATTGTCCCGTTTATGAATGAAACGCATGAGACGGCCGCTCACTTTCCCCGGCAATACCGCCACTACCGACAGTGACAAAACAAGCAGTACAGCCACATGAATAAGTACAACCCCCAGGGTGATGCCGACCATCCATTTCATGGCGGGCAGAAAAACCAGGATCATCACCGAAGCTGCTAGGCCAATAACAGCCATAAATTTGGAATGACCCAATACAGAAAACCAATGTCGATTCTTCATTTCGATTCCTCCTATGTTTAATTAATAATGTAATCCCTGTTGATAAAGGGAATGAATTGAAGAAGAAAGACGCTAAGCAGGTCTGACAGGAATAAATATCTGTCGCTGAATCGTTTCATAGGGTTTGGTTGCCGGATTGACTGAGTATACCTGGAAACCGGTAATCTCGGCGATCTGGTAACCCGATTGCGTGATCCAGCCATGTCCGAAGGCAAGCAGCTTTTTAAACCCGCCCTGAAGCGATCCTTTTACTGAAAAACTGGCACACCTTCCACCGGGAATTAGAGTAGTACCCATCCCTTTGGGCAGTTCAACCCCTTCGGCAACGCTGATGCATGCCCTGAACCTGCATTTCCCCAATTCGGTAAAGAATGGCATATCCAGCAGAATATCAACAAATTGCGTATCCTCAGTCAGGAGTCCCCTGGGTTCTGCCCAACGGGTGAGGGTCGCAAAGGTTTTTGGAATGGCATCCGGTTCACCCAAATGAGAATCCATAAAAATAACCCTCAACCCTTGAAACGTGGTTACCCCGATATTCATCGAAGCATTCAGATCAGTCAGCTCTTCTTCTGTCAAATTCATGCTCCAAAGGTCTGAAGGATCCTCTTCATGAAATCTGCCGATGTTGGGTTTGAATGTGCCTTTCTTGCTGATCTCATCCATTGAAATGCGCCGGAATGCTTCGGGAGTGACACCAAAATACTTCTTAAAGGCCCTTATGAAAGCGGATGGAGAAGAAAAACCTGACTGTACTGATGCCTCATTTATAGATAATTCGGGATAAAGTTTTAAATAATGGGCAATTCGCTCCAGGCGGAGCCGGATAATATATTGTTTTGGCGTCTCACCAACATACCGTAAAAAGATCTTTAGTTTTTCCAGTGACATGTCTTCTGAAAGATTCTCCTGAATAAATGCCAGTACCGTCCTTAGTCTGGTAAAATATTCTCTTTCTTTTTGATTTTCAGGAGGTTGATGCATTAATATTGTTTATTTCTACTGATCGAAATTAGCGAAATAGTTACCAATTCCAAAATTCATCTTATCTTCGTTTAATAAAAGTCAAATTCCTTAAAACACCATTCTATGAAGTCAATTTACTCTTTGTTGGTTACCCTTATTTGTGTCATACTTCCGGGTTTTCTGATTGCCCAGAATATCGTGAGCACCACGGTCGGGCCGCGGAATGCCGTACTGGAAGAATTCACCGGTATCAATTGTCCGAATTGCCCTGATGGTCATGCACGGGCAGAAGCCCTGGCTGCCGCCCACCCCGGACGGGTTGTAATCATTAACGTTCATGCCGGCAGTTATGCCAATCCGAGTGCCGGACAGCCTGATTTCAGGACCCCTTACGGCACTGCCATCGATGCCTTTGCAGGTGTGGCTGCCTACCCTTCCGGAACCATGAACAGGATCGTATGGCCGGGCGCCTATAACCAGGCCCCTTACTTTCCGCAAAATCCTCCGAACAACCTCGCTATCCGCAGGCCGGGCTGGTGGGATACCGGTTATCCGGGCCTGGGAACAGGTGAATATATCATCCTCAACGGCGGCGATTCCCCCGTTAACATCGGATGCGTCACCGTCTGGAACGATGTTACCAGGGAACTGACCATCACTGTTGAACTGTATTATACCTCCGGTGATTCTGTAGCAGAAAACAAGCTGAACGTGGTGTTTACCGAGAACCATGTGATCGGGTATCAGTCGGGAGGAAGCAACACCTACGACCACAAACATATCCTACGCGAGATGATCACCGGCCAGTGGGGCGAATCCATCACCCCTACAACCCTGGGTACACTGATCACAAAAAGCTATGTTTACACCGTTCCCGCAACCTATAACATCGACAACTGTGACCTGTCGTTGTTCGTTACCCGTGGCGACAACAAACACACCCACACCGGTGTGGTGATCCCTGCAAAGAATGGCACTACAGTGGGAATCGAAAAGCAGCAGCTTAACTCCCCTGGGCTGAGCGTGTATCCCAACCCGGTCTGTAATGAAACACAGGTCGGCCTTTCCACACCAACTCCGGGGCCGGTAAGGCTTGAACTTTTCAGCGTCGCAGGCCAGCTGATCTCCTCCTATGAGGCAGTATCCGCCACCGAACAGGTCCGTTTGCTTAACTTTACCGGCATTACCGGCGGAAGAACCTTACAACCAGGCTTTTACCTCTTGAAAATGACGGCCGGAAACATAAACCGGACGGTGAAAATCGTGGTGAATTAGCACATCTCCCTGCCCCTGTAACGAGTGAGGATCAGTCTTAAACGAAATTACCGGACAGCTTGTCAACCATCTCTCTTACTCATGCGGAGATATTCAGCAATGGTAGTTTTGCAAGTTGGTAAAGTGCTTTCGGGCATTCCAGAGCAATCAAAATTTCTGAGTTTTACGCATATCGTGGAGGAATAGCAGCGGCTAATAGAGTGGAAAGCAGCGTATGGAGTCATTGGTCATATTTGCAAATGTTAAAATACCAATGGAAATGAAGACCCGGGTAATAAATCTATTTATAGTAATGGTAACTATGGCTTCATGCACTCGAATTCACAATCTTGAAAGAGTAGACTTAAAGGTGCTCTCAGTTTCTGCTTCGAAGTATGAACATGAGAATAAAATAATTGAGTTCGAGATAAAAAATAATCTGGGAGAGACACTTTATATTACGAGTTTCGATTCTCTTCCCTCCTCCATAGGGTCAATCCCCGACGTGAAAAACGATCTCACCGTTTTCATCCCTAACCTTCAAGAAGTTTCACATACGTACAATCCTCCATCCGAAGGTTCCTTTCCTAATATTTTAGCGACTGATAGTGCTGCAGACCTTTTTAAGTACTATAAAGATATAACGTCAAGCAACAATAAATTTATAGAAACAGACGAAAATGGAAAGACTGTATATAAAATTCCTTCTAATAGTGCAATAAGGCTTTCGGCTATATGTACTTTTTTCCCTGATGAATTAGTTAAAATTGACACAACCAAGTTGGTCTCAAGTAAAATTTTTCCACGGATTTCTCTACATGTAAAATATTCCACATCTTCATCCAAAACTTATCAGGAAACCATTCTTGTTTCAGCTCCAGAAAGGAAGTTGAA
Source organism: Bacteroidota bacterium (assembly GCA_026391855.1). Taxonomy (GTDB): domain Bacteria; phylum Bacteroidota; class Bacteroidia; order Bacteroidales; family CAIXZF01; genus JAKLIX01. The sequence continues at coordinate 8,913 of JAPLDE010000029.1, forward strand.
TTACGTCTTTTTTTAGAATC
>JAPLDE010000029.1:8988-11856 GCA_026391855.1 Bacteroidota bacterium
AGAATCCATTTACTAATTTTCATAAAGCATTTATTCCTTGCATCTGTCCGACTAATATTAATTACAAATAAACAAAAACTTTACCCCAGATTATCCAGTCTAAGTCCAAATATGTTTGTAATGTCTTCAAAGGTATTACTTTACTATCATAACCACAAACACCTAATGGTACATTAAATTACAGTGTTGGAGGCATATTCTTATGGATAAAAAGATAAATATTCGGAGATTATTATTGCTATTGCTTGTATTGTTAGCTATTCACTCGTATTCTCAAGAATTGTTTACTAAAGAAATGAAATGGGATTCATGTGATTCTATTGCAATCCCAAATTTTCAAGATTCAAATCAAATTATAGAATGGGGGAAAAGCATCAGTCCAATAGCTTGTGTGGATTCAAAAAAAATCAGTATTAAGAATACTGAAGTTTTTATTTTAGAAGTTGACCAATGTTCAGGCATATATTGCCTGTCTATTTATGTTTTTGTAATAAGGAATAATTTTTGGCGATTAATTACGAGTTCAAACGTGAGATTAAATGAGCAAATGATTATAAAGGTTGATGATAATCGGGAGAAAATAATATTTAGAACAAAATCCGGTCAGATAGGCGAATTGCTATTTGAAACATTGAATTCAAATTTTAATAAATAATAACAAAAGCCCTGACTGGCAAAGCTTTTTGTTTTCAAAACAGCTAATTTTTTCTGAAAGATATTCTTAAATTTCTTCTAGGTTAATAAGGAATCAATTACTTTTTTTAATAAGTATGATCATTTCCAAAAAGGTTTTTATAATTATGGTGGTTACTTCAATCCTTATTCTTTATGGTAACACGATTTAACCCAGTAATATTGCTTTTAGTAGCAACCATCTTGAGTTCATGTAGTAATAGAGTTCCTTTAAGGATTAGAAAGAACTTTAAATTTTGCTATGATTCAAATATTAGTTATAGTCAATCCAAGATTAAAACCAATGGGTATTATATCATTAAATATATGCCATACAAGAGAATATCTCATGATATTCATGATAATCCGGTTGTAATAAATCAGGATACTTCATTTTCAACAACGATTTTTTTCCCAGATGGTATTTTTATGAAAAAAGATCAAATGATGGATCGATCATATTACGATCAGTGCTATTTAAAAAAAATTGAGAAGCAAATTCAACCTGAAACAGATCAATTCTATAACTTGTATTATTGGGGTTTATTTAAGATTGCTGGTGACACTCTCAAATTACATTATATTAGTCATCAACCCTGGCTAAATCCATATTGGACTTCACAAGAAGTATGGTATATCATGTTTAATGAACGCACCTTAAAAGCAATATATGCAAAGGATTACATTAATAATAATCGTGGCCCTCTAATTGAAGCCCCGATAACTCTTGAATTTATTGAAACCAATATCAATCTACCATCAGATACCTGGTTAAAGAAAAAGAAATGGTTTTGGTGCAATGAGCAAGAGTATAAGCTTTATATGAAACAGCATAAAAAGTAGCGTTTGATCGTTAATCTTTCATACATTGTTATCATTTTAACACCCTGATAATATAACATTGATGGTTATTTAAACAGTTTTCATGAGAATCAGAAATGCAGTCTATATAATTTGTTTCTTATTAATTCAATATTTAGGTGTATTTGGCCAGCAAGGCCAATGGACCTGGATGAAAGGGGATACAACATTCGATTCTCCCGGGCATTATGGTATTCAGGGAGTGGCTGATCCTGCAAATAACCCGCCTGCTCTGTGGGGAGCTAATGGCTGGGTCGATCAGCAGGGAAATTTCTGGCTGTTTGGGGGGAGCCTGGGATGGGGTATATATAATGACCTTTGGAGGTATGACATATCTTTAAATATATGGACATGGGTTAAAGGGCCGGGAGTGCCAAATCAGCACGGGGTATATGGAATACTTGGGGTTCCTGCAGATTCTAATCTTCCAAAGTATCGGGCAGGGTTCACAACCTGGGTAGATTTACAGGGCGATCTTTGGCTTTTTGGCGGAGAAGATGGGGGTGGGGCGTTAAACGATTTATGGAGATATCAAATAAGCACTAATCAATGGACATGGATGAAAGTATAATGTAAGCTTCAGAACGGATGCTTACACAAAAGTACACTTTACTATACGTAATCACGCTGTAACAGTTCTTCAGTTGTTTCCGACAGTTTCATATTCATTGCCATCTCTTTCCCGCTGTTCCCCAGCAGTTTCAGATAGTTTACAACTGCAGGCCGCACTTCATCCGTCGGATCAGAAAGAAGCTTTCCCCTCACCGCGTAAATCTCTGCGGCCAGGCTTGTCTTCAGCAAGGCAGCTACTTTTTCCATCCAGAGCGAAACCACCTGAAATTGCGACCTGTCAGGGAAACCGCAATTTGAGATCATCATTATTTTTGGGACGACCGGTTCAGCCGCTGCCTTCTGCCCGTATTCAGCTTTCGCATCCCCTGGCGGAGGAGGGCTTCCCGTTACGAACAAACGGTCAATAAAAACCTTTAACGTCCCTGAAATATTATTAAAATAAAGGGGTGATGCTAAAATGATCAGGTTTGCCCCGGCTAACAGAGAAAGAACACCAGTCATATCATCCCGGATTACACATTTCCCCGGACTCTTGTACCAGCAGGAAAAACAACCTTTGCAACTATTTATTTCCTTTTCCGATAAAAAGACGGTGGAAATATCTGCTCCTGCTTCACTGGCTCCTGTCAGAAAGGCATTAACCATTATCTGAGTATTACTTGCCCTGCCTTTCGGACTGCCGTTTATCGCTACAAACTTCATAACTAAGATTCCTTATATTTGTTATTATTATCTGGTGATTTTGAGACCTGAAATCGACCA
>JAPLDE010000217.1 GCA_026391855.1 Bacteroidota bacterium
CGGCAGGGGATGATCTGGACAGGAGGTTGGGGTATAGCCCTTTCCTGTCTTGACCCGGCAACCGGGAAATGGTCGCGGTATTTTCCTGAAAAGTTACCTTTAGGTAATATCCTTTGTATTACTCCGGATCAGCAAAACCGTCTTTTAATAGGCACAGCCAATCAGGGTGCTGCCATGTTCGATCCGGTCAGAAGGGAGTTTCAGCTCATTTCCGGTGAAGACCCTGGTGTCGGGTCAGATGAACACAAAGGGATCCTAAAAATCAGCCAATTCAATCCATCCCATGAGATATGGATACTCAGCAATGACATTGCTGTTGAAGATAAATCTTTTCATTCCTTTCAATATGTTACCGTACCTTATACAGCGGATATAAGCTGTGTATATCATGATGAAAAAGAGAGCCTTATCTATGCCGGTGCAATTTGGTGTAATGGTTTTTATATTTATAATGAATCAAGAAAAAATTGGAAGGAAATCAGGCCGGATATCCATGTCGGGAGCCATTTGTTGTGTGTCAGAAGAATGTTGCAGGATTCGAAAGGAGTGTTGTGGGTGGGAACCCGGCAGGGACTCATGACACTTGATAAGGATAAGTCGAAGCTTCATTTTGTCGGGAATATCAACGGAAAATCACTCAATGTATCTGATTCTGTTGTGAATACGATCTTTGAAGATAAAAAAGGAAATTTGTGGGTTGGAACCCTCTGCGAGGGTGTCTACCGAATCAATCCCGACAGGGCGGATGTCACTTTTTTCAGGACCAGGGAGACAAAAGATCACAAAAAGGAATCATGGCAACCCGTTAAGGCCATACAGGAAGACTACCTGGGTAACATCTGGATCGGGACAGCGGATGGGATTACCGTTTATAACCCGATCAAAAACACCTTCAATCGCTCCGTTGATGACAGTTTGCGTTCGTACAGGCCGTCAAACCGTATCATTCACTCAATCGTAGAAGACGATCAGCGCCGGCTCTGGATCAGCATTGACCACTTCGGGTTGATGTGCGTTACCATCACAAAGGAGGGCAAGTATAAGCTTTCCATGTATTCCACTGATGACCTGGGGCTTGAGAACTCCATCATTACCCACCTGTATCCCGATCAGAAAGGCGGGATCTGGATCAACAACCTCAACCTGGTGCATTTCGACCCTTACACTTTCTCCCTCCGGACTTTTACAGAATACAACGGCTTACATTACCGAATGGGAGATAATGTCAGGCCTTATGCCGATCATAGCGGAACCCTCTTCCTCCCTGCAGATCAGGGTTTTGAGACAACATCCGTTATCCCTGATCCCGGTTCTTCTGCAATCCGGGAAGTCGTCATTGAACAGGTACTCATCAAAGGGAAAAGAATTCCATTCGGAAGTAATAACAGCGCCTTGCACATGAAGCTTGACCCTGATCAGAACGACCTGGCTTTCGTTTTTTCGGCTATTTGTTTTCAGAATACCGGGATGATCAATTACAGCTATTTTCTGAAAGGTTACGACAAAGACTGGAATATCTGTATCGCCAACCGGGAAGCAAAATATACCAACCTGCCTCCGGGTGAGTATGTGTTCATGGTCAGGGCATCATGCCAGGGCCTGAACAATGTGAAAGAAGCCCGGCTGGCATTTACCATCCCGCCCCATTTCTGGGAAACCTGGTGGTTTATCCTGCTTGTTGTGCTGCTGATTCTTACACTGCTCTATAATATTTACCGGTACCGTCTTGAGCAGATGTTAAAGCTTGAACGGCTCAGAACCCGTATTGCTACTGATCTTCATGATGAAGTGGCGTCAACCCTGAGTGGAATTTCCATCATGAGCGAAATCCTTGGTAAAGAGGTAAAAGAAAACCGGTCGGCCCGCATGATTTCCGAAATCGGCAATAAGTCGATGAAAATGATGGAGATGATCGATGATATTATCTGGGTGGTGAAGCCGGTAAACGACCGCTTTCAGAACCTGGGGCTGCGTATCATGGAGTTTGCCACTCCTCTTTTCGAATCAAAGGACATCAGTTATTCCTTCGAATTGGATGAAAAACTCTCGGGCCTGAATCTGCCGATGGAACAGCGCCGCAATATCTACCTCATCGCCAAGGAAGCCATCAACAACATGATCAAATATTCCGGCTGCTCCCATGCCAGCATTGTCTTCAGCGGGAAAGAGCATGATCTGACAATGGAGATTGCCGATAACGGTTGCGGGTTTGACCCAGCTTTGCCAACCTCCCGGAACGGAATTAAAAATATGCGTCTCCGGGCCAGTCAAATCCGGGCCGAAATTCAAATCCTCAGCGCACCTGGTGAAGGAACCCGAATCATCCTGACTTCGAAAATGAATTAACCGCTTACCCGAAGCTCTCATATATTCTCCATGATTGACAGCTCCTTCTGCCTTCAACTCACAAACTCTCGTTACATTTGGAGAAAATAAACCTATTGAAAGGAGCCAGGAGTCTTCTTGCGTTTTGTCTCTGTATTAGCCTTTATTCCAGCGTAATAGCCGAAACTTCTTTCCATTCTCCGGAAGGCCGCGACACCCTTGGAAAGAAACGGGTCAGCGTGCTGCCTGTTCCGGCATTCGGCTATTCCCCGGAAACAAGCACCTATATCGGGGCAGTAGGGCTTGTTTCCATTAACTTTTACCACGATACCCTTACCCGCTCCTCCAATGCCAAGGCCGAGTTCAACTATACCTGGAAAAAGCAGTACATCACCAGCCTGGGATGGGAGATCTTTACAAAAAATGAGGGTTTTTTCCTGAAAGGAGCCCTGGTCTTTTCGAAATACCCTGATCTCTACTATGGCATGGGGGAAAACACCCCCGATTCTTATAAGACCGGCTTTACAAGCAATCGAATCACCGGCGAGATCAACCTGCTGAAGGCCACAACCGGAAAACGTTTCTGCGGACCGGTCATCAGGTACTTAAAATATGCCAGGATCGATGATCTGACCTATCATCCCCAATTATTGCCGACCCTTGAAAATGATGAGATCTTCGGGTTTGGCTTCCGTTTCCTGACCGACAAACGGAACAGCCTTCTGAATCCAACCCGTGGCAGGTATACTGACCTGGCGATAACTTCCAATACCTGGAACCATATCCCTTATTATAAAATAAATGTAGATGTCAGGTATTACCTGACATTCCACGACAACCATACTTTTGCCATCCGGTCGCTAAACCTGCTGAGTTTCCATTCTCCTCCCTTTTTTGATCTTTCGCTGCTGGGTGGTGATAACCAGGTAAGAGGCTATTACTTAGGCAGATACAGAGACAGAAATCTCTTCACACTCCAGGGAGAGTACCGCGCTGTCCTTTATCGCCGCTGGGGTTATACCGTTTTCGGCGGATTGTCGAAACTGAATACTGAAATCTCCGCTTTCGATGAAAAATACCTCAAACCCAACTATGGCCTGGGTTTACGTTTTATGATCGACCGCAGGGAAAAGATCAATCTCCGGTTTGATTATGCACGTGGGAACAAAGGCTCCGACGGGTTTTACATTTCTTTCGGAGAGGCATTCTAACCTCCAATATTCACACGTCACAAATGATCTCTTAGTCGGAAAAGCTGATGGCAATGTTATGAGGATCAATTCTGAAGCGATTGCTATCACATGAAATTCCCATGAGTTTGCACTCACCAACAGA
>JAPLDE010000116.1 GCA_026391855.1 Bacteroidota bacterium
AAAGCAGGTCAGACGCTGAAGGCTGGGGACGGGATCATCATCTCAAACGACACCATCAGCAGCGATGCCGTTTCACCCTGGGTAAAAGACGGAAATTCAGTCTATTATAATGAAGGACAAGGCGGAAATGTCGGAATTGGGACCTCGTTACCAGACCCCTCAGCCTTGCTTGATATGAACTCCGATTCAAAAGGTCTTGGTCTCACCAGGCTGACGGATGACCAGCGGGATGCCATCCTGAATCCAAAAGAAGGTTTAATCATATACAATGTGACCTCTGGCTGTTTAAATGTCAGAAGGAGTAATAACTGGTTTGAGATCTGCCCGTCAGGATGTGTTCCCCAGCCAACCCCGCCTGTTGCCGGTCCGGCCGCTGTTGTAATCGGCGATAGTGTTGTATTACAGGCAAATACTCCCTTAAAAGGGATAGGGACCTGGTCGGTTGCCCTTGGCGGGGCGGGAAATTTTTCCGATATTCATTCGCCCACTGCCGTTTTTAAAGGTTCTATGGGAAATACATACGTGCTTGACTGGACCATATCCACTTCCTGTTTAACGTTGGTTGATGAAACCTCTGTTACCCTATGTTTTCCTGTTACCCAGGCTGATGCAGGTCCTGATCAGCTTCTTGTATCCGGATCCCCCGTGCAGCTGGCTGCCAATGTACCCGGAGACGGGAATATCGGGATGTGGACCATAATTTCCGGCATCAACGGGATGGTGACGGATCCGGCAAACCCTGTTTCCAGTTTCTCCGGTGTTGCACCACTAACCTATACCCTGGTCTGGACCATTACCAATAATTGCGGAATGAGTGATGCTGACACCATGGTGATCTCTTTTGACGCCATTATGGGTGTCCCCTGTCCGGGAACACCCACCATTGTCCATGGCGGACAGACTTATAATACCGTTAAGATAGGGTCCCAATGCTGGTTTAAGGAAAACCTGAATATTGGAACAATGATCAATGCACCAACTTACCAGTCTAATAACGGAACAATTGAAAAATTCTGTTATTTAAATAATGTGGCCAACTGTGATGTATATGGCGGATTTTACCAATGGGACGAAATGATGGCTTATACCTCGGCAGAAGGGGGACAAGGAATTTGTCCTGCAGGATGGCATATCCCCACTGATTCAGAATTATGTACCATGCTGACTTTCCTTGATCCGACTGTCAATTGTTCTTCAACCGGAATGATTGGCACCAATGTAGGCGGACTCATGAGAGAAACAGGTACAACTCACTGGTCTTCAACCAATAGCGGAGTAACAAATTCCAGTGGTTTTACATCAATTGGATCAGGTTACTGGGGTGATTATTCCGGCACATCAACCTTCTATTCCTTTAACCTTACATCCTATATAAGAACTTCAAGCAGCACATCATCAACATCCTCCTGGTCATATTACCTGACTGCAGGCGATAATAGAATTTATCGGTTTATTGCAGGCAATGTTGCCGGAGCCTTTAGTGCAAGATGTATTAAAAATTAAGCAGCGAATTCTCAAGTTGTTATTCGCTAAAGTTTCCGTAAAAACTTTGTATGAGTTACCGATAGAATCTTTTAATTGTATTCATTGTCTTCAAATAACTTTATTAATTTCATAAACATGAAGAATATTCTATTTATCACATGTTTATTATCCAGTATATCAGCTTATTGTCAAAGTGTTTCTCCTTCGGTAACAGCCAGCAGCGGAGGATTCGTAATTGGGACTACCCTTACCCAGAGCTGGACCCTGGGGGAGGCAGTGGTTGAGACGTTTACTGCTCCGGGCATGGTGCTGACCCAGGGATTTCAGCAGGGTGAGCTAACCCGAACGCTCAAGGGCAGGCTGATCTATTTTAATCCGGGCTCAAGCCAGCTGAACAACTGCCTGGTAACCCTGAGCCAGGGAAATACCATCATGTTTCAGTCAATTACAGGGGTGAACGGCAACTATTTCATGAATAACCTTCAAACCGGAACCTACCAGCTCAACGCATCAACCGGTAAAGCCTGGGGAGGGGTCAATGCCTCCGATGCACTGGTGATCATG
>JAPLDE010000179.1 GCA_026391855.1 Bacteroidota bacterium
ATTGCTTAAGCAGGCTTATCGTTCCGTACCTAAAGGCACGGGAAACATTTCCGGGTATTGCTGGCTACAGGAGTTTGATGCCTAAAGGCATCAGTTGAATCTCCATTTCCAATGTCCCGCAAGAGGCGGAAAGATGCCATCAATTGAATTTCCATGTCTATTGTCCCGTTAGGGACTAAACCCCTGTAGCTCAATGGTTCCACGAATGGTTGACCGTGCCTTTAGGTACGGAACAAAATGCTTAATATGAAAAGAATAATCACGCAAAAGCATTTTCCCCGGTAATATCCGCTCCTGTGATCAAAAGGTGGATATCATGCGTGCCTTCATAGGTGATCACCGATTCGAGATTCATCATATGCCTCATGATGGGGAAATCGCCGGTAATTCCCATGGCTCCCAGTATCTGCCTGGATTCCCGGGCGATATCAAGCGCCATTTTCACGTTATTCCGCTTGGCCATGGAGATCTGGGCCGGTGTTGCACGGTTTTCGTTTTTGAGTACTCCCAACCGCCAGGTCAGCAGCTGTGCTTTGGTGATCTCTGTAAGCATCTCGGCCAGTTTTTTCTGGGTCAGCTGGAAGGCTGCGATCGGTTTATTGAACTGCTTCCTTTCCAGCGCATACTGCAAAGCGGTATCATAGCAATCCATGGCAGCGCCTATCACTCCCCAGGCAATCCCGTAACGGGCTGAGCTCAGGCAGGTCAGCGGTCCTTTCAACCCTTTGATATCAGGGAATATATTTTCTTTGGGAACCTTAACATTGTCAAATACCAGCTCTCCTGTGGAAGAAGACCGAAGCGACCACTTTTTACGGGTTTCAGGCGTGGTGAAGCCTTCTATACCCCGCTCCACTAAAAGTCCCCTGACAATACCTTCCCCGTCCTTTGCCCAAACAACGGCAACATGGCAGATTGGTGCATTGGTGATCCACATCTTCGATCCGTTCAGCAGGTAATGGTCTCCTTCATCGGTGATCGATGACTGCATTCCTCCCGGATCAGACCCGTGATCGGGCTCTGTTAGCCCGAAGGCCCCGATCATTTCACCGGTAGCCAGCTTTGGCAGATACTTCATCCTTTGTGCCTCAGTACCAAACTTATAGATAGGATACATCACCAGCGACGACTGAACCGAAGCAAGGGACCTTATGCCGGAATCCCCTCTTTCAAGCTCCTGCATGATCAGACCGTAGGAGATCTGGTCGAGCCCTGCCCCACCATACTTTTCGGGTAAGTAAGGTCCGAAACCACCCAGTTCACCCAGTTCTTTTACCAGGTGAAAAGGGAATTCATGCCGTTGGTTATAATCGTCAATTTCAGGGATAACAGCCCTGTTTACCCAGTCTCTGACAGAAGCCCTTATCAGCTTATGCTCGTCTGTAAAGAGCTCATCAACAAGATAATAGTCCGGTGCAATAAATTTTCTCATAGTAAGAGGTAATAGCGTTCGAAAGTTACTGATTCTTTGCCATACCATAATAAAACCGGCTCAAATCGACAACATATTTCCAAATCTCCAAATCATCAAATCTCCAAATCTCCAAATCTCCAAATCATCAAATCATCAAATCATCAAATCTCATTTGCCCTTATCGGGTATTTTAAAAAATTATTTTAGTTTTGTATATCTATTCTGATTTCTTACCCCCATCCCCTTTCGTTAAACCCTCCACCAATACAAATCAACATGAAAAAATCATTGCCTTTTATCGTACTCATTCTGTGTATGATGGTTGTTTCTCTTTCAGCCCAGGTCCAGAAAACCAGGAAAAATTCTGATAACCGTGGCCCTGACCGGAGTATCTCTCTTATAAGAACAGACATCGGTTACAGCAATGCTCTTGAGATGAAAAAAACATATCAGTTTGGTTATAATGATAAAACGTATTCACTTAATTATCGGGGTAGTAATATTACTGAAGTGATGAAGGACAACCCTGAGGCGATGTCGGAAATGAAGAAATTCAGGACCAAACGAACGATTAGCATAATAGGTGTCATCGGTGCACCGGTTTGTTTTGCTCTGGCTTTATACGAGATGTTTAACAAAAGCGAAAGCATGGGTTATGCCCTTTTTGGCAGTTCGGTGGCCTTATATGTGATCAACCTGGGGTTTTACAATAACTCGGCTAAGAACCTGATAAATGCGGTGAACTATTATAACAAAAGCCTTGATAATAAAGGAAATACATCTTTTCAGATGAAATTGAGCCCCGTGTTCGGTATAAATAAAGGTAAAACAGGTATTTTCCCGGGTGTAGGATTAAGTTTAACTTTCTAAATGCCAATACGATGAACAAATCATTTTATCTTTCTTTTTTCCTGATTGTCTGGACTGTAGGCCTTTACGCCCAGGAAATAAATGTAAAGGATGCCTGGAAACTAAAAACCGAAACAATCTATCTGATTCTCAACAAGAATGATGAGACCAACTATAGTAAGGCTTTGAAAAAGTCGATGGAGAAATTCTGGACGTTCAATAAATACGAGATCGTTTATAAGGAAGACCTGGAGAAAAAGCTCCCCGGACGGTACGAGAAATCAGCCAACCTGATGGGCTATTTCATTATGGATATTACCAATTTACACGATACCTGGCTGAACCTGAAGGTTTTCGGTAGATATCCAGGTTTATACGGACATGTATATCGGTATCCTCAACGAAGCATTTTCATATATAGTGAATCCGGCAAATAAAGTGGAGAGCAGGCATTTTAATCCTGATGAGATCGACAAGGGGAAAGGGAAAATTTACGATAAAAAGTTGATAATCTGCAGTAAAGATCTATTTGTGGACAAAAAGGAATTAGACAAGGCCTATCCGCATCCGTATGAGATTGTGGATAAAGAGGTCTATTACAAAGTGATACAGGAAAGGCAGGATGTAAACGTCTTATGGTCATTTCTGGCCGGTGACGGCAATTATTTTTACCTGGTCAATCCTTCCACCTGGCACATTAAACTGATTGACGGAACCGGTCCGGATCAAACCGAGAAAGCTCAGAAAAAGGCCCAGATCCGGTTTCTGGAGAAGATGTGCGATTAATAGGTAAGCATTTTCGCGGTGTAGGAAAAATTGATTCAGTTATTCAGTTATTCAGTGTACCGATGTACCGATATACCGGTGAGATAACTTTAACTGGTACATTGGTACATCGGTACATCGGTACACTGGTACACCGGATAACTGAATAACTGATATACTGTTACTTTGAAAATAGAAAGATGAATAACTGATTATCAATCTTTTCCAAAAACATACAACAAATTTACAAATATTATTTCAGAAATTTCTATAACTTTACCCAAACCTTTGTTTTTATGATCGGTCGTTTTCTTGCGGTTGCACTGGTGTGGATTATTGTTGATATGCTGGTTTACAGTATGATCCCACTGGTTTTTCGCCGTCCCGGGTTGAAAAAGTGGCTTAGGTCCCTTCATTTCCTGCTGATTGGGATATTTTTTCTCTTTACATTGACATTATTGGTGGTCGTTGGCAATCCCGGTGAAGATTACGTCAAATACCGCTCTCATTTTCTCTGGCTCGACATCTTTTTGCTGATCTATCTGCCGAAGATGACCATTTGCCTGTTGTGTGTGCCGGTTATCACAGGACGAATCATAAGGAACAAACACAATAAAGAACTGCCGGAAAACAGATCATATAAGATATTCCGTCGTTCCTGGCTGATCATTGCCGCGCTGATGGCGGCAGTCATGTTTCTGATCAGCCTCGATGGCATGGTTAATGGGATAAGCCGGTTCAGGGTAACAAGAACAGACCTGTATTTTGCAGACCTGCCCCCCGCATTTGATGGTTTTACGGTAGCCCAGCTCTCGGATATTCACCTGGGCAGCTGGATCCATAAGGAGAAGGTGTTGAAAGGTTTGCAACTTGCTCAGGATCAGCACCCTGATTTGATCGTGATCACCGGCGACCTGATCAATGTTCATGGAGATGAGTTAAAAGGATACGGGAAGATGTTCAGTGACCTTGGGGCTCCCATGGGAAAGTTTGCCATCCTTGGTAATCATGACATGGGTGATTTCATGCGGGTGCAAAGAGGGAACAACCTGGGTATTCATATTCCTGCGTTGAAAATATTTTTTAAAGAACAGGGAATCAGGCTATTGAGAAATGAACATGTTTTTATCAAAAAGGGAAACGATAGTATTGTACTGGCAGGTGTCGATAACTGGAGCGTTAAACATTTTGTCAGGTACGGAAGGCTGGATAAGGCACTGGGCGGGATAAACGGAAACCCGTTCACCATCCTCCTGTCTCATGATCCTTCCCACTGGCAGGCAGAGATCCTGAAGAAATCCCATGCCGATCTGACGCTTTCAGGGCACACCCATGGCGGGCAGATGGGGATAGAGTGTGGTAATTTCAAATGGTCACCTCTTCAATACCGCTCTCACTACTGGAGCGGGCTGTATGAGGAGGGGAAAAGATATCTCTATGTAAACCAGGGATTTGGTTTCATCGGTTTTTCAGGCAGGATCGGTATTCCACCGGAAATCACCCTGTTTACCCTCCACAGGGTGCCAAAATGACCCATCAATATAATAAACAATTGGTACAGAATTTGACTGGGGCATACGAATAACCAATAAAAATGAAACAATGAATCTGAATCAGTTTACTATTAAATCCCAGGAAGCGGTTCAGAAAGCACAGGAGATCGCTTCCGGGTATCAGCATCAGGCTGTTGACAATATACACCTGCTCAAGGCTTTACTGACCATCGACGAAAGCCTCGTTCCTTTCATGCTGAAAAAGCTGAACGTTAATGTGACTATCTTACAGTCAGCCCTTGATAAGATCCTTCAGTCCTATCCCAAAGTAGCTGGTACGGAAACCTATTTTTCGCAGGAAAGCGCCAGGGTGATCCAGAAAGCCATCAATATTACGGGTGAGTTCAAGGATGAGTTTGTTACCCTGGAACACCTGCTGCATGGGATATTGCTGACTGACAGCACTGCATCCAAGTTATTGAAAGACAATGGAGTGACCGAGAAAGAGCTTAAGCTTGCCATAAAAGACCTGAGGAAAGGTTCAACCGGGTCGAGCCAGACATCAGAGGAGAATTACAATGCACTGAACCGTTATGCCCGTAACCTGAATGAAATGGCCAGGGCCGGGAAACTGGATCCCGTGATTGGCAGGGATGAAGAGATCAGGCGTGTACTCCAGATCCTTACACGAAGGACCAAGAACAATCCTATCCTCATTGGTGAGCCGGGGGTAGGAAAGACAGCCATTGCCGAAGGGCTGGCCCACCGCATTGTATCGGGGGATGTTCCGGAGAACCTGAAATCCAAACAGATTTACTCTCTTGACATGGGAGCCCTTATCGCCGGGGCTAAATACAAGGGTGAATTTGAAGACAGGCTGAAGAGTGTGGTAAAAGAAGTGATCGCTTCAGAAGGAGAAGTCGTGCTTTTCATTGATGAGATCCACACTATTGTAGGTGCCGGCGCTTCCGAAGGCGCCATGGATGCCGCCAATATTCTGAAGCCCGCCCTTTCAAAAGGGGAACTCCGCGCCATCGGGGCAACTACATTAAAAGAATACCAGCAATATTTCGAAAAGGACAAGGCCCTGGAAAGAAGGTTTCAGATCGTGATGGTTGACGAACCGGATGCGCTTGCAGCCATCTCCATTCTGAGGGGGCTGAAGGAAAAGTATGAAACCCACCACCAGGTAAGGATCAAGGATGAAGCCATTATTTCAGCAGTAGAACTCTCGCAGCGATATATATCCGACCGTTTTCTGCCCGACAAGGCTATCGACCTGATCGATGAAGCCGCTTCAAAACTGAGAATGGAGATCAACTCCCTTCCTGAGGCGCTGGATGAGGCAGAACGGAAAATACGCCAGTTAGAGATTGAAAGAGAAGCCATTAAGAGAGAAAACGACAAAGAAAAGCTGCATGAGCTCAGTGATGAGATAGCCAACCTGTCGGAGCACAGAAATGCCCTGAGGTCGAAATGGGAGTCGGAAAGAAAAGTGGTTGAAGGCATTCAGCAATGCAAAAAGGAGATCGAACAGTTCAAATATGAGGCTGATCAGGCTGAGCGGGAAGGAGACTATGGAAAAGTAGCCGAGATCAGGTATGGAAAGATCAAGGAGGCAGAAAGGTCATTAGAAGATCATAAAAGGGAACTCATTGAAGTACAGGGTGATAACCCTCTCATTAATGAAGAAGTAGGAACCGAGAATATTGCAGAGATCGTTTCCCGCTGGACCGGTATCCCGGTAAGCCGTATGCTTCAAAGTGAAAAGGATAAATTGCTGAACCTGGAGAATGAGTTACACAAAAGAGTTGTCGGGCAGGAAGAAGCGATAGAGGCTTTGTCGAACGCGATCCGGCGCAGCAGGGCCGGTCTCCAGGACAACAAGAGACCGATAGGATCCTTTATTTTTCTGGGCTCGACCGGAGTTGGAAAAACTGAGCTGGCAAAAGCACTGGCCGAATTTCTTTTCAACGATGAAAACTCGATGGTGAGGATTGATATGTCGGAATACCAGGAAAGGCATACCGTATCTCGTTTAATTGGAGCACCTCCGGGATATGTAGGCTATGATGAAGGGGGACAGCTTACAGAAAAGGTCAGGCGCAAACCCTACTCTGTTGTTTTGCTGGATGAGATTGAAAAAGCACACCCTGACGTCTTCAACATCCTGTTGCAGGTGTTGGATGACGGGCGACTCACTGATAATAAAGGAAGGACGGCCGATTTCAAGAACACCATTATCATCATGACATCCAACCTGGGTTCGGATATTATCCAGGAAAACCTGGCGCGTTTAGATGAGTTTAATACCGAAAAAATGCTGATAAAGGTCAGGGACCAGGTCTTTGACCTGCTTAGGAAAACGATCAGACCTGAATTTCTGAACAGGATAGATGAGATCATCATGTTCAAACCCCTTACCAGGGACGAGATCAGGGAGATTGTGAAGCTGCAGGTGAGCCAGGTCAGCCAGATGCTTGAAAAGAATGATATTCACCTTATACTGACACAGGATGCCCTGGACTGGATAGCCGAACTGGGTTATGATCCTCAGTATGGGGCAAGACCATTAAAACGGGTTTTGCAGCGGAAAGTGCTCAATGAGCTCTCAAAAATGATCCTGGCCGGAAAGATCAGCAAGGATTCAGAGATCACCGTGGATATGTTTGACCAGAATTTTGTGTTCTACAACAAGGGAGAAGGTGACAAAGGTGATTAAGGTGATTAAGGTGATTTCGGGTCAGTGTAAAACGATGTTAAAGCTGACTGGATGATGGAAAAAATTACGCTTTTACAAGAACTTCTTCAACCATCCTGACAATTCCCTTCTTGTCGAAGGGTTTGGGAAGATAATGGGTACAACCGCCCTGAAGCATCTTTTCACGGTCCCCGCTCATGGTATATCCCGTTACTGCAACAATAGGGATTCCTTCATAACCGGGAATTTTCCGGATTTCAGCAGCTGCTTCCAGACCATTCATACCAGGACCAAGGTTGATATCCATTAAAATGGCACTATAATGTTTGGAAGAGGCCATCTTGATCGCAGTAAGCCCATCTCTGGCCTTATCCGTTTTACAAACGTCACGCAGAAACATCACTGTTAGCTCCATGTTCACCTGGTTATCTTCCACAACCAGTACATCCGGCAGAAGCTCTTTATCCACAGGAATTGAAACAGGCTTACCCGGTTCTTTCTTCGATTTCCCGGCAAGATCTTTGGTAATTTGCGGTCTGTCAGCTACTTCGTCTTTAGCAAGAGGCAACCGAAGGTAAAACGAGGAACCTTTCCCGGCTACACTGTCAACCAGAATCCTGCCATTCATCAACTCAGCCATCTTCTTACACAGGGTAAGTCCCAGCCCGCTTCCTTCATGAGTCCGCCCGTAACCTGAGCTTAACTGTCTGAATTCATGAAAGATAACCTCCAGGTCTTGTTTACTTATCCCGATACCGGTATCCTTTACTTCAAGTTCAACCCAATTTTTCCCGCCAAGCATGGTCGTATGCAGAGATACAGTAATTTTTCCCTTCGGAGTGAATTTTATTGCATTGTCGAGTAAATACCTGGTAATCTGGTTAATCAGTGTTATATCGCAATAAGAGAAGAAACCAGGTTCAAGCTTGTATTCGAAAGAAAGCCCCTTTTCTGTTGCTTCTGTCTCAAAATGCTGAACCACTGACTCTATTTCATTACCAATATCATTCTTCTTTATGTCAAGTTTGATGTTACTTGCCTCAATCTGAGCAAGATACATGATTGAATCAAGGGTTGACAACAGGCGGTTTCCCGAAACGAAAATAGTTTCCGCCATTTCCGCTTTAGGATCATTTCCAAGATTGTCTTTCAGTAACTTGGCATAATTCAGGATACCATTCATCGGTGTTCTGAATTCATGGCTCAGGTTTGCCAGAAGGGTGGATTTCAGCTTGCTGCTTTCCTCAGCTGTTTCCTTTGCTTTCAGCAGTTCCTCCTCCTTTATTTTCCTGTCGATGGCCATAGCAATCTGTTCCGACACGAAGATCAGTATCTCTTTATCGCCTTCTGTATAGGAAACTGACTTTTTATAACTCTGGACAACCAGCACACCAATAATGATATCCCTGGTCTTCAGCGGTACTCCCAGCCAGTCGTAAGTAAGCGTTCCAATGATCTCAATTTCCCCTTTAGCTACCAGGTGGCTCATCAGGGAAGGATTAGTAAGTACCGGTTTCCCTGTTCTCAGGACATATTCTGTCAGGCCTTTCTTTAACTTTCTTGTAGCCGGCTGGGTATCATGCTCATCAACAAAATAAGGGAAGCTCAGCATGTTGATATCCTGATCGTACAAGGCGATGTAAATATTTTTTGCAGGCAACAACTCGCTGATGATGGCATGGATCGATTTATACAACTCATCCAGGCTTTGGGTTGTAAGAGCCAGTTCGGAAATCCGGTAAGTGGCGTTTTTTACCATCTCCGCTCTTTTCAGATCCGTGATATCATGATTAATGAGCAGGATCGCAGGTTGACCATCAAAATCTATGACGGAACCATTAGATAGCATATTAATCTCTTCACCCTTTTTATTAATATGAATGGTTTCAAAATTCTTAAACGACTTATTTGTTAAAGCATTAATAATCTGCTGATTACCCTTGGCAACATCCTTGGTCAGGTCCTTAAGGCTCATAGCGAGGAGCTCATTCAGTGAAAACCCATAGATTTCAGAAGCCTTTGAATTGGCAGTAAGGATTTTCTCAGACTGGGGGTCGATGATCATGATGGCATCATTAGCGCTTTCAATCAGAAAACGGTAATGCTGTTCAGATTTTTGAACAGCGAGTGCTGCCAGTTTTCTTTCAGTGATATCAGTACACAGTGCGATCACCTGATCGGGTCCGGCAGGCACTATCCTGGCTTCGAAAAAACTATGACCTGAAGGCAGGTCAAGTTCATATTCCAGATTCCTCATTTCATATGTGCTGAGGGCAAGCTGAAAAGAGGCAAGGATCACCTCAACCATCTGTGGAGGGAATATATCGCGAATATGACGGCCTACAATGGAATCGGGAGCAATCGCGAGTTTTGACTGGTCGCTGGCATAGAAATCGAGATAAAAACCTTCCCGGTCGAATAAAAAGATCAGGTCGGGAATAGCCTGCAAAATCATGCGTAAGCGTTCTTCGCTTCTTTTTACCTCATCCTCAACATCTTTCTGTTTTGAAATATCAACCACGCAGAGAAGGGCAGCGGTATAATCAAAATCTCCTGAATGAAGGAAAGCCTGAATAATGATGGGGAATTTTTTTCCTTCCAGGTTAATGGTGTTCGTTTCGCCAAGAAAATAATTATCCCCTTCCGTAATGGCAATCAGCAGATCAACCAGCAACGGCCAGGTTTCCGGTAACAACAAACGGTTAAATGATGAAAACAGGGTCTCCCTGTCCTTTGCTTTAAACAGGGATAAAGCCGCCCGGTTAACATCAGTCAGGATGGTCCTTGAAATATATTCCTGGGCATTATCAGCATGATTTTCAATATATTCACGCAATTTCAACCCATATTGGCTTTTTAATCCGAGTAAGTATTCCTTTAAGGGGGAAATATTAAAAGAATAACTGGGAACCGGCAGGTTAAAGAATATTGGCTGATAATTGCCATCTGGCGTACCTGCTGCCGCCAGTCCTTCTTTCAATTGAATGAATGCTGATCTGACCGCCGATAACTCCTCAGCAAGCCGGGTATTACACTCCTGAAGCAAAGAGAGTTCTTTCGACAAATCTTCTGTCATGATCAGTAAAAATAATTCGTTAACCCAAATATACGATGTTCCCCGATTATTTTCAATACGGGCTATTTATTAATAACATAAATTGAGAATTATCTCTCAATTTATAAAATAATTATTTAAGAAATTATACGAAACCCGTCGCTCCGGGTTTCAGCCCGGCCATCTTAATTTACAATAAGTAGTCAACACTGCATCTTGCCTCACATTTATCCTTGTTGAATTCCACAAATGGCTGGTAGCCGGATTTTGAACATACCGATTAAATGAATCATAACTCATTCATTTTTAATATTGTAATCTTATAGCTAATAGAAAATGGATATTGTTAATTGTTATATGACAACCAATGACCAGGGTGTTAACCCTTTATAAAAACTTCGATCTGATGAAGAATTTCATTTTCGTCATCCGGGTGAAACCAATGCATTTCCGGGTTTTTTCTGAACCAGGTGAGTTGTTTTTTAGCATAACGCCGGGTATTTGTTTTGATATTCCTGACAGCCTCCTCCAACGAAACCAAACCTTCCAGGTGTTGAAACAATTCCCTATACCCTATGGTTTTAAAAGGTGTTAATTTTTTATATATCAGCAACTTGCTACATTCTTCAAGAAACCCTTCCTGCATCATCCGGTCGGTGCGTCTGTCGATTCTTTCATATAATTCTTCCCGGTTCCGGCTCAATCCGATCATCAGGATGTCAAAATCCCTGGTTTTTGGTTTACTTGTTCTAAGGTCTGACACTTTTCTGCCACCCGAAAGCAGGCAAATTTCGATAGCCCTGATCACACGGGCTGGATTTTTCCTGTCAATAACCCTGTAACAGTCAGGGTCCAGAATATTAAGCTGGGCAAGCAGGCTTTCGAGTCCTTCGGAAGCCTGCTGCTGATTCAGTCGGCTTCTTAAAAAAGGATCAGGACCAGGGATCTCATCAACACCCTTGCAAACTGCATCAATATATAATCCTGAGC
>JAPLDE010000154.1:0-25515 GCA_026391855.1 Bacteroidota bacterium
TGTTCTACCCTGCTGTTGCCGGTGCCGGAACATGGGAGATCACCTACACCTATACCGATGGTAACGGTTGTACCAACTTCGCTACTCAATTTATTACTGTAAATGCACTTCCCGGAGTTACCCTCGATCAACTGTTTGCCGTTTGTGTTAACGCCGAGCCGGTCGTCCTGATGGGTTATCCTGAAGGTGGTGTATATAGTGGTGCTGGTGTTGAGGGGAACCTGTTCTCACCTGCTGCTGCCGGTGTCGGAACATGGGAGATCACTTACACCTATAACGATGGAAACGGTTGTTCCAACTTCGCTACCCAGTCCATTACAGTAAATGCATTACCTACCTTAATTGCTGAAGCCTCTGCTACTGAGGTCTGTCTCGGTGAATCGGTCACTTTTACCAATTATTTTACCGGTGTTGCACCATGGACTGTTGAGATAATGATCGATGGAGTCGCAGAATACTTTACAACATCAGATAATCCTCAGACTTTCACACATACATTCACTGAACCAATGGAATATGTGTATCAGTTAATTTCTGTTACTGATGGCAATGGTTGTACTGGTGAGGTAGGTCAAACAATTAATATCACTGTTAATCCATTACCAACCTATGTTGGGGAAGTTTCAGCCAATGAAGTATGTTCAGGCGGATCAATTACCTTCACCAATCATGTTACAGGTACCTCTCCCTGGACAGTTGAATTCCTCAGCAACGGTGTTCCTGAAACTATGACTATTTATGAAGATTTGAGTACCTATACACAGGTATTCACCTCTTCTCATGTATTCCAACTGGTTTCTGTTACAGATGGAAATGGTTGTACAACTGCATTGGATCAAACGATTATTATTACTGTTTTTGAATTACCAACCTACACCTACGAATTATCTGCTACTGAAATTTGTGCCGGTGAATCAATCACTTATATTAATCATTTCACCGGTGTTGCACCATGGACTGTTCAGTTTAATGAAAACGGTATACCCATGTCATTCACAACATCAGATAATCCTGAATATTACACTGAAGTACCTACTGAATCATTTGAGTATCAGCCAGTTTCAGTTACTGATGGAAATGGTTGTACTTCTGCTGTTGATCAAACAACCTTTGTTACTGTAAATCCATTACCTACATTTATTGGTGAAGCTTCAGCCAGTATAGTATGTTCCGGAGAATCAGTTACCTTCACTAATCATGTTACAGGTACTGCTCCGTGGACAGTTGAATTCCTCAATAACGGTGTCGCTTCAACTTTCACCATTAATGAAGATTTGAGTACATATACACAGGTATTCACTGCTTCTACCGTATTCCAATTTGTTTCTGTAACAGATGGAAATGGTTGTACAAATGCATTGGATCAAACCATCGAAATCACTGTAAACGAATTGCCTACCTTAATTGCTGAAGTATCTCCCACTGAAGTTTGTGCCGGTGGATCGGTTACATTTACCAATCATTTTACCGGTGTTGCACCCTGGACTGTTGAGATCCTGGTGAATGGAGTCGCAGAATCCTTTACAACATCAGATAATCCTAAGACTTTTACATATACATACACTGAACCATTAGTATATGTATACCAGTTAATTTCTGTTACGGATGGAAATGGTTGTTATTCAACATTAGATCAAACACTTACTGTTACAGTGAATGCGTTGCCGGAAGTTACTCTCGATCCGCTGGCTGCCGTTTGTATTGACGCCGAGCCGGTCGTCCTGATGGGTGCTCCTGAAGGTGGAATATATAGTGGTACCAGCGTTAATGGAAACCTCTTCTATCCTGCTGTTGCAGGTATCGGAAGTTGGGAGATCACTTACACTTATACCGATGGTAACGGTTGTACAAACTTTGCCACTCAAACTATTACCGTAAATGCCCTTCCTGTTGTTACCCTTGATCCGCTGGCTGACATTTGTCTTAATGCTCAACCGGTTGCTTTGACAGGATACCCTGAAGGTGGTGTTTACAGTGGTACTGGTGTAGTTGGTAACCTCTTCGTCCCTGCCAATGCAGGCGCCGGAACATGGGAGATCACCTATACTTACACCGACAGCAATGGTTGTTCAAACTTCGCTACTCAATCAATCGTTGTAAATCCGCTCACCGAAATCGTTTCTTCACCGGTTAACGCAACCTTAAATGAAGGACTAAACGCTGAATTCCATGTTGCAGCAGTGAACGCTACCTCTATTCAGTGGCAGGTATCAACCAACGGTACCACCTGGACCGATCTGGCTAATGATGCACTTTATTCCGGTGTTTACACCAATGATCTCCTGATCACCGGTGTTACTTATTCGATGAACGGTTATCAATATCGTGCCATTGCAAGTGGTATCTGTCCTCCTCCGGCAATATCCGGAGTTGCTGTGCTGACCGTATTCCCCAATATTACTACTACTGTAAATAGTGTTGAGCAATGTGCCGGTGATGTTTATGTAAATGTTACAGTTACCCAGCTTTATGGTGTTGCTTCTATGTCACTGACATTGAATTATGATAATACAGTGCTGGAATTCACCGGATATGATTATTTAAATCCTCAATTCAACACTGGTTTCTTTGATATTAATGCATTCAACAGTCAGGTGAAAATTGGCTGGTTCTCTCTTACTCCTGCTAATGTTGGAGATGGATTGATCCTTGCCATCAAATTCCACTCAAATGGCGGAACTTCTGCCCTTACCTGGGATAACAATGTATATGGAAACTGCGATTATCGCACTATTGACAATAACCCGCTGGCTTCTTACTATGTAAATGGTGTTGCTGTTATTTATCCGTTACCGGTGGTTACCCTTGATCCTCTTGTTGATGTCTGTATTGATGCTCAGCCGGTTGTTCTCAATGGTTTACCAACTATGGGTATTTACAGTGGTGTTGGAGTTGTTGATAATATGTTCTACCCTGCCATCGCTGGTATCGGAACATTTACTATTACATACACCTATACCGATGGAATGGGTTGTACAAATGTTGCCACCCAGGATATTACTGTTAATGAACTTCCTGTGGTTACACTCAATCCTCTTGCCCCAATTTGTGTCAATGCTGAACCAGTTGTACTGAACGGCTTACCTGTCGGCGGAATTTACACTGGTGACGGTGTAAATGGTAACACATTCAACCCGGCCATTGCTGGTGTTGGAATCCATACCATAACCTATACCTATGCCGATGCCAACGGATGTTCAAACTTTGCAACCCAGACTATTACTGTCAATGAACAACCCGAAGTTATCCTCGGACCTTTGGCCCCTGTTTGTATCGACGCTCAACCGGTTACCCTGATGGGTTATCCTGAAGGCGGAGTATTCAGCGGTGCCGGTGTCAGTGGTAGCTTCTTCTTCCCGGCCAATGCCGGTGCAGGAACATGGGAGATCACCTATACCTATACCGATGGTAACGGTTGTACCAACTTTGCCACTCAGTTTATCACTGTGAATCCTTTACCTGTAGTTACCCTCGAACCGCTGGCTACCGTTTGTATTGACGCTCAGCCGGTTACACTGATGGGAGCTCCTGCAGGCGGTATTTACACTGGTGATGGTGTCATTGGTAATGTGTTCTATCCTGCAATTGCCGGAGCCGGAACATTTACCATTACCTATACCTATACCGATGGTAACAGTTGTACAAGCTTTGCCACTCAGTCTATTACCGTAAATACACTTCCTGAAGTCATCCCTTACACTAATGGTAACAATTGCACCAACTTCGCCACTCAGACCATTACTGTTAATGCACTTCCCGAAGTTACACTGCATCCTTTGTCTGATGTTTGTATTGATGCTCAGCCTGTTATCCTGATCGGATTGCCGGCAGGAGGTTTATTCAGCGGAACCGGTGTTGAAGGAGATATTTTCAAACCTTCAGTTGCCGGTGTCGGAACTTTTGAGATCACCTATACCTATACTGATATTAATGGTTGTACCAATTTTGCCACTCAGTTTATCACTGTGAATCCTTTACCTGTAGTTACCCTCGAACCGCTGGCCAATGTATGTATCGATGCTCAGCCGGTTACCCTGATGGGAGCTCCTGCAGGTGGAGTTTACTTTGGTGACGGTGTCAATGGTAATATGTTCTATCCTGCTTCTGCCGGTGCCGGAACACATACCATTACTTATACATTTACTGATGGTAACAATTGCACCAACTACGCCACTCAGACCATTACTGTTTATGCCTTACCGATGGTAACCTTCCAGCCTCTCGCAGCCGTTTGTATTGACGCTCAGCCAGTTGCACTGATTGGATATCCGGAAGGCGGCAGTTTCAACGGTACCGGTGTTGTTGGTAATATGTTCTACCCTGCTGTTGCCGGTGTTGGAACATTCGAGATCATATACACTTATACCAATGAAAATGGTTGTACCAGCTTTGCTACTCAGTTTATCACCGTTTATGAGTTACCGGCAGTGGAATTTGCTCCGGTTGCTCCTCTTTGCGTGAATGCTCAGGCTGTTACACTGTATGGACTTCCTCAGGGTGGTGTATTCAGCGGTACCGGTGTTACAGGTAATGTGTTCGACCCTGCTCTGGCCGGTGTTGGAACCTTTATCCTTACTTATACCTATACCAATGGTAACAACTGTACCAACTTTGCCACTCAAACGGTAACGGTTAACCCGGTTACCCCTGTAACATTGGATCCGATCCCCGATGTATGTTTTGATGCTAATCCGGTCACTTTGAACGGACAGCCTCAGGGTGGTGTTTACAGTGGCACAGGCGTGATCGGTAACATTTTTGTTCCTGCCACCGCTGGTGTCGGGACCCATGTTATCACTTACACCTTAACCAACCAATACGGATGTACCACTTCAACCAGCCAGACTGTTACAGTCCATGCATTACCAGTTGTAAGTTTTGCCCATCTGGATGATGTTTGTTCCGATGCTGGTCCTGTTGCCCTGATAGGACAACCTGTCGGCGGAATCTTCAGTGGTATCGGCGTGATGAACAATATGTTCTATCCGATAGAAGCCGGTGTTGGTACATTTACACTACTCTATACTTATACTAACGAGTTTGGCTGTACCAGTTCTGCTTCACAGACAATCGTTGTAAACCTTCTGCCGACTGTGTATAATGTAATCGGTGGTGGTCAGTATTGTGCTGGTGGAACAGGATTGCCGATTGGTATTGAGAATACTCAGTTAGGTATCACCTATCAGTTATATCTCGATGGTGTATTTACCGGTCAGACTCTGGCAGGAAACGGCCAGGAGAGCTACTTCCTCAGCCTTGCCCTCCAACCGGGTACTTATACAGTGTATGCTGTAAATGAAGGTACAAACTGCTCCAACTGGATGAACGGCAGTGCCGTAGTGGTAATTAATCCAACCCTGAATGCTTATGCAGGTGGAATTCAAACCATTTGCCAGGGTAATTCAATTACCTTACCTGCTTCTATCACTGGTGGAACTCCTCCATACAGCATCACCTGGACACCAGCCAATACGCTCAACAACCCGAGTATTCAGAACCCGGTTGCCAGCCCGTTATTCACTACCTATTACACGATTCAGGTAACTGATATCAATGGTTGTATGGATAATGACAATGCACTTGTGATTGTAAAACCCAAGCCTGTTGTTAACGCTGGTCTTGACAAAGTTATCCTGTTGGGTGGATCAGTACAGATGACTGCTACTGTTACCGGCGGACAAGCTCCATTCACCTATACCTGGACTCCGGTTACAGGGTTGAACAACGCCAATATTCTAAATCCAATTGCATCACCAACAGTAACAACAACCTATACACTGCATGTAACCAGTGCATTCGGTTGTTCAGTTTCTGATCAGGTTGTTATAACCGTTAATACTGTTCCCTCGGGATACAATATCACTGGTACAGTAACCTATGATGCCCTGCAAACTACCCAATATCCTCTCGAAAACACAACGGTAACTCTCACACCGACCAATAGTACTACCCTTACCGATATTTCAGGATTGTACGGCTTTAATGTTGCAAACGGCACATATACCACGAATGGCTCTTCGACAAAGACCTGGGCTGGTGGTAACTCCATTGACGCTTTGAGGATTTCACGTCACTTCCAGAATTTACAGATGCTTACCGGTCTGAGGTTACAGGCTGCAGATGTGGATGGTAACGGTGTGGTTAATGCCAACGATGCACTCCTAGTTATGATGAGAAGCGTTCAGATGATCAATTCATTCCCTGCTGTGGGCGACTGGATCTTTGAAACCAAGACCGTTACGGTTAATAATAGCGATGTAGTGAACAACTTCTTTGGATTATGCTATGGTGACGTAGATGGTTCAAGACCTTCCTACGCCAAGGTTAATCCTAATGTTACTCTCGACATCACAGGAGTTCAGGCTATCAGCTCATTGAGTCAGTTTACACTGCCTATCCGGGTGGGAAGAACCATGACCTTAGGAGCTGCCTCACTGGCTTTCGATATTCCTGAAGGTCTTGAAATCATGAACGTTATAGCTAATAATGGTGATAAAAACGCTCACCTTGTGTACAATGTGATCAACGGCAAACTATACATTGAGTGGTACTCACTACATGAAGTTGCCCTCAATGCCGGAGATGCCCTGTTTACAATGACACTCAGGAGCACAGCATCAGCCAGGACCGACGAGTTCGTCTTTAACGTAGTCGGACAAAGCGAAATGGGTGATCCTTCAGCCAGGGTGATTGACAATGCACTTATCACTATTCCTAAGGTTAAGCTTGTTGAAACTGGTTTTGGCCTTGGAAACAACTACCCCAACCCATTCAGTAATGTTACTGACCTGAGTTATACATTACCGGAAACAGGAAAGGTTATCCTGACTGTGTTCAATGCAATGGGCGATGTTGTTGCCGAATTGGTAAATGCTGAACAGACTGCCGGGAACTATGTTGTAAGATTTGATGGATCCACGCTGCCACAGGGTGTTTACATCTACCGGATCAACTTTACCGGAGCTGCCGGAAGTTACCAGGCTACAAACCGTATGGTTATCTCCCGATAGTTAATTATCCTCAATCGCTTTAATGACTTAAGAAATAAAGGATAATAATTGAACCTGAAAAATGACACCGCTGGTTATAATCTGATAAGATCTTATCTGGCGGTGTCATTTTTTTCCTTGTTTCACAGAATTCTAATTTATGTCTAATTAAATATCCAACCCATGAAAACAACCTTAACCAAAGTCATGGCCTATATTTTGGCTCCCTTCCTGTTGATTTCATTCGCTTATGCGCAGGAAATCATTACGACTGCAGGTACAGTCAGTGTATGTCCCGGCGCTCCGGGCCAGGTCACTGTCCCGATCACTGTGCAAAACTTTACCAATGTGTACTCTATCTCACTGTCACTCATTATCCAAACCCCTGCACACGCTACTTATGTAAGCTATACTGTAAACCCTGTCATTTCGGGTTCAGGAGGCTTTCTTATGGTAAATGCCCCTGGTAATAAGGTAAAAGCGGCCTTTTTTGGCCTGTCACCCGTATCTTTACCGGATTATGCGGTACTCTTCAATTTTACCTTTAATTATTCAGGTGGAACTCCCTTAGTTTGGGATGTCATTGCACAGGGTGACTGCCAGTACAGCGATTTTCTAGGAAACCCCCTTCCAGGCTCTTTTGTTGACGGTGCAATTCTTGCTTCTTTGCCCGACGCAAATTTCTTTAGCACTCCTTCCGTTTGTTCAGGAGGCACTTCTACCGTTACTGTCGATTTTACAGCCGGTGTTGCCCCTTATACTTTCGTTTATAATGACGGTTCTGGTGATGTCTCTGTGACTACTTCCACCAACCCTTATACCTTCAACCAGGTTATCACTTCAAATACTACCTGGAACCTGATTTCCATCACCGATGGAACAGGCTGTGCCAACAACAGTGTTAATAAAACAACCACAACCAACATTATCAGCGGTCCTACCCAATTTAATGTGGGAGGCGGCGGCGGAATCTGTGCCGGTAAAAACAGTGTCAGTGTTACCCTGGATGGATCCGAAGCAGGGTTGCTTTACGAACTTTACCTTGATGGTGTATATACCGGAACTGCCCTGAATGGAACCGGTGATGCCCTTGAGTTTCCGGGTCTCAGCACTCCAGGCGTTTATACCATAACCAGTGTTGGTGATTGCGGAACTGTTTCTATGACTGGTTATGCCACTATTGAATCTCTTCCCGGCCCAAGCGTTACTCTTGATGCTTTTTCTGATATTTGCAGCAGTGCCGAGCCCTTTATTCTCACCGGAGGTTTACCTTTAGGTGGAGTATATTCCGGTATAGGAGTCGATAATGGTACTTTCTACCCTAACCTGGTTGGCGAAGGTATCTATACCATCACTTATACCTATACCGATGATAATAACTGCACAGGTTTTGCCGAACAGACAATTACCGTTTGGCCTTTGCCTCAGGTTTGGTTCGATATGCCCGCCAGCTTCTGTATGAATGACCTGGCTTTCGAACTACCCGTTACCCCGCCGGGTGGCGAATATAGCGGCGATGGCGTTGTCGGTGGGTTCTTTAATCCCTTTGACGCCGGCGTTGGAATACATACTATTACCTTAACCGTTACTGACGAGCATGGTTGCATCGGCACCTATTCGATTGACGCTACTGTTAATCCGATACCCGACCTTATTTTCAACCTTCCGGTAGTTGTTTGTATCAATGCCGATCCTGTTCTGCTCATTGGCATCCCTGAAGGCGGATGGTTTGAAGGTACGGGCGTTACTGATAATTATTTCTTTCCTCAGGATGCCGGTCTCGGCCTTGTCAGTATTACCTATCATTATACCAATGAATTCGGATGTTCAAATTCTGCTTCCTCAGATATCACTGTTGTTCCTTTAACTGAGTTGACTATCACTCCGGTAGCTCCGCTTTGTGTGGATGCAACTGCTGTAACACTGGAAGCCACTCCTGCAGGAGGTACCTTCTCAGGCGATGGTGTGACAGATGGTATTTTCTATCCATCAGCCACCGGATCAGGCGTCTGGACCGTTAATTATAGTTTCTATAATGAAAACGGATGCTACAGTACCACTTCAATGGAAATCATTGTCCATGGCCTTCCCGGTGTTGATATCGATGGTCTCGGACCTTTCTGCTTCAATGCTGACCCGGTTGCCCTTTACGGGTATCCTGAAGGGGGAACCTTTAGTGGACAGGGTGTGGACATCAATATATTCAATCCCTACCTCGCTGGTCCCGGAGTTAGTACCGTAACCTATTCATTTACTGATGAATTCGGATGTTCAAATTCTGCCACAACGGATGTGACAGTGAATCCGCTTCCGGACGTTACCATCACCAACCCGGCTGCCCTTGAAACCTATATCTGCCTGAATGCCGATGCCCTGGAATTAACGGGTGAGCCTGTCGGCGGAAATTTTGAAGGAGAGGGTGTTTTCGGCGACTGGTTCTATCCGGGAAGCGCCGGTGAAGGTAATTGGACGATCTCTTATACCTATACCAATGAATTCGGATGTTCAACAACGGTTTCTCACCAGATCATCGTTCTTCCTCTTCCTGAGGTTACTATTGATCCGGTAGGACCCCTGTGTGCCGATGCTGAGGCTGTAGTTCTCACAGGCTACCCCACTGGCGGAACATTTTCGGGCGATGGTGTTATTGATGGATCCTTCTTCCCGACTGTCACCGGAGAAGGTGTTTATACAGTTGAATATACTTATACTGATGGATCAGGATGTACTGTAACTGCAAGTATTCAAATTGAAGTTATCGGTCTCCCAAATGTTTATATTGATCCTGTTTATCCTGTTTGTATTGATGCAGACCCTATCTCCCTTTACGGATCACCGGAAGGCGGAACATTTACCGGTGATGGCATGGTTGGAAATATTTTCGTTCCATCCGCTGCCGGAGCAGGAACACACCTGATCAATTATGCCTATACGCATGAAAACGGTTGTTCAAACACTTTCAGCATCGAAATCACAGTAAACCCACTTCCTGTTGTCACTTTTGAGGGAACTCTCGCTACGCAATGTGTTAGTAATGAGTATTATACCTTAACCGGTGGAAATCCTGAAGGAGGTTATTATTCCGGAGATGGAGTTTTTGATAATAATTTTGATGCCCTCGTAGCTGGTGTTGGAGTACATGTTGTTAGTTACAACTATACCGATATTAATGGCTGCACAAACACTGCAACCAATACCATTGAGGTTGTCGATCTTCCCGTCGTTACCTGGGTTGATGCCCTTCCGGGTATTTGCGAGAACAACGGTGTTTACACGCTTACCGGTGCCACACCGGATGGTGGTGTTTATAGCGGTACCGGCGTAGATGGTAATACATTCAATCCTTTTTACTCCGGTGTCGGTAGTTTTCTCCTGACTTACACCTACACTGATCAGTATGGTTGTTCGAATTTCGCCACTAACCAAATTGAGGTTTTCCCGATACCAACCGTCTATATTTATAATATACCTACCCTTTGTGAAACCGGCGATCCATTTGTATTGTCAGGTTATCCTGACGGAGGTGTATTCTCCGGTCCCGGCATTGTTGATGGTGTTTTCTATCCGGGTATTTATGGTCCTGGAGAATATGAGATCACCTTTTCTTATACCGATGCTTTCGGTTGTTCCAACAATACAAACGCAACAGTAGTTGTTGAACCGACCCCGGTTGTTGATTTCATCCTACCTGCTACTGTTTGTCTGGATGGTTCCTACATCAACCTCGAAGGTACTCCTGAAGGAGGTACCTTTGTCGGAATCGGCGTGGAGGGGAATACCTTTTCCACTTCAGGAGCCGGTGCAGGCACATGGACGGTTACTTATGAATACTATAGTCCGGCCGGTTGCTTCGCCTCTGTCTCTCATGAAATTACGGTTAATCCGCTTCCGGAAGTTTCCATTGTTCCAATCGGACATTTATGCGCAGATAATGACCCCGTGGAACTTACCGGTATCCCTGCCGGTGGCCAGTTCTCCGGTGACGGTGTTGAAGGCAACATGTTTGTTCCTTCCTCAGCCTTTATCGGAGCCAACAATATCCAGTATACCTATACCGATGAGTTTGGTTGTTCCAATACCGCCTATGATGTTGTTTATGTTCATCCGGTTCCTGATCTGTTCTTTGTACCCGTAGGCACTGTTTTTGAAACCGGTGACCCGGTTACACTGCAAGCTACTCCTGCCGGCGGAACTTTTTATGGAACAGGTGTTGTTGACAATGTATTCTATCCCGGGATCGCCGGAGTGGGAACCTTTGAGATCACCTATATTTTCATTTCTGAATACGGATGTTCAAACACTGTAACTGAATTGATTACTGTTGCTCCTTTCGCTGAAATAGTCTTCAATCCTATTGCTGACGTTTGCCAGAACGCTGAACCCGTTGAACTGATCGCTACTCCTGAAGGAGGCGTATTTGACGGCCCCGGCGTTGTAGGAAATATGTTCTATCCTACCTTGACAGGACCCGGTTACTTTACGCTATCATACACCCTTGGAGCAGGTTATGCTGAACAAACGGTGTTTGTGAATCCTGCTCCGGAAGTATTCTTTGATCAGATAGCTCCAATATGTGTTAATGCAGGAATGATCGAGCTGACTGCCTTACCTGAAGGCGGAACTTTCGCAGGAGCCGGTGTGGTTGGAAATTTCTTTGACCCGGGCATCGGTACAGGAACTTATACTGTTGTTTATACCGTAACCAATGAGTTTGGCTGTTCAGCCTCACAATCCATTGATATTATGGTTGTTCCTGTTCCGGATATCATTTTTGATCCGATCGGACCTGTCTGTGTGAATGGTGGTCCTGTCACCCTTGTAGCTTATCCTGAAGGTGGTAATTTCGGCGGAATTGGTGTTGAGGGAAATGTATTCAATCCTGATGTTGCCGGCGTTGGTGAATGGTCGGTCATTTATATTTATGTGGATGGATACGGATGTTATAATAGCACCGAAATCACCATTGTTGTCAATCCGGGCGCCACCATTACCATCGATCCTTTAGGCGGCCCCTTCTGTGCCAATGCCGATCCTGTTCCCCTGGTTGGAACCCCTGAAGGCGGAGAGTTCTCCGGCCCCGGCGTTGTCGGTGGTATCTTCTATCCCGAACTGGCCGGTGCAGGCACCCATACCATTACCTATACCAATTCCCTCAATGGTTGTGGCGGTAGTGCTTCTACCGAGGTAACTGTTTATCCGGTACCCATGGTTCAATTAGATTATATTTCCCCAATTTGCGCCGGAAATGCTTCTGCTGTCACAGTTACCATTCTTAGCCCTGTTGAATCAGGTCCATGGGTCCTTGGCCTCGGAAACGGCATGGAAATGCCCGTAACTGACCTGGTCAGCACCCATGAATTGTTACCGACAGAAACCACTACCTACACCCTCGATTATATCACTAATGTCTATGGTTGTACCAACATTCTGAATCTTTCTTACACCGTTGTGGTTAATCCATTACCGCAAGTGTTTACCTTGTCTGGTGGCGGAAGCTATTGCCCGGGTGGTAATGGTGTCAGCCTTCAGTTAAGTGGTTCTGAAGCCGGATATCAATATTGGCTCTATCTCGATGGTACTTATACAGGAACCAGCGTTACCGGTGATGGCAATCCATTATTATTGGAAAGCGTGACTGCCCCGGGAGTTTATACCATTATGGCCACCTCCCCCGAAGGATGTGAAAACCTGATGGATGGAAGTGCCTCTGTGGCTATTTATCCTGAACTGTTTGCTTCTGCAGGTACCGATGCCAACATCACTTTGGGTGAAACTATTATGTTGAACGGCTCTGCATGGGGTGGTACAGGTAATTATTTTTATACCTGGGCCCCTGCAGCTACCCTCAATGATCCGACCATTGCCAATCCGGAAGCTACTCCGGTCGAAACCACAGTTTACGGCCTGATGGTGATGGATGAAGCCGGCTGTATGGCTTCAGATGAAGTGACTGTTAATGTATTTATTCCTCAGAACAACATCTTTGGTGTGGCTAAGTATAACAATACCACCGGATATCCTAACCTGCTGGTTAACCTGTACACAGGCGGCGACCTGTTTGCCTCCACCTATACTGACCCCAATGGCGGATTCACATTCCTTGACCTGCCAAACGGCGATTATACCGTTATTCCTGATCCTACCCTGCCCTGGGCAAGTGGCAATGCCGCTGACGGACTCCTCATGCTGAAACATTTCACAGGCAAAGAAAGACTGACCGGTCTGAAACTCATTGCCGGTGATGTTACCGGTAACGGCGCTGTTAATGCACATGATGCACTGAATGACGTGAAAAGGTTTGTCGGTATGCTCTCTGACTTCTTACCGGTCGGAGATTGGGTATGGACCTCAGCCTCTGTTACTATTGACGGGCTTGCCAACCAAAATGTTTCACTCAACCTTCTCTGCACCGGTGATGTCAATGGAGATTATCCAATCAGCGGTGGAAAGATTCAACCAAGCATTTCCATTGTAAATCAAGGAGTTGCTCATAATTTCAATGGTGAGATCATCCTGCCTGTGAATGCAGAAATGTCGCTGACTGTTGGAGCCATCTCTCTTATTCTCAATGTTCCTGCCGGTGTTGAAGTTACTGGCGCCAGCGTGAAAGGTGAAGAGGTTATTTTCCACCAAAAAGGCACCGAAGTACGCCTGGGCTGGTATAACCTCGAACCCATCGTTGTTAATAGCGGTGAAACACTCCTTACCCTGAAACTCAGGAATAATGCCGATCTCAGCCAATTCGACGTTACGGTTGATGCTGCCAGCACGCTGTCAGACGACAATGCAGTAACGATTGTCAATGCCAGACTGAGTATCCCATCCTATACCACTGCTTCTTCTGATATGGGAATCTATAACTTCCCAAATCCTTTCAGCCAACTCACCCAGATCATCTATAATCTTCCTGAAGACGGTAATGTCAGCCTGAAGGTTTACAATGTTGTCGGTGCTCAGGTTGCTGAACTCATAAATAAAGAGCAGTCTGCCGGTTCATACCAGCTGACCTTTGATGGTTCTGCTCTCGAACAGGGAATTTACATCTATAAACTGGAATTCAGCAATACCAATCTGAAGACCCAGAAAACCGGAATGATGAACATTTCGAAGTAAACCCTGCCAGATTTCAAACAAAAAACCCTGCTTTATGCGGGGTTTTTTGTTTTTATAGAGGCTCACCAATACAAAATGAAGGATCTGACACAAGGCCCGGAAGGAAAACAAATTTTTCAGTTTGCCGTACCAATGCTGCTGGGAAATGTCTTTCAACAGTTGTACAATATCATCAATGCTGTTGTAGTCGGAAGATTCATCGGGAAAGAAGCCCTGGCAGCCGTGGGTGCCTCCTTCCCGCTCATCTTCATGCTGATCTCTTTTATCTTTGGGATCACAACCGGGGCCACCATCATCATTTCCCAGTACTTTGGTGCGAAAGAACTTGGTAAAGTCAGACAAACCATTGATACACTGTATGTTTTCCTTTTTCTGGCATCCGTCATTGTCACCCTGGCAGGAATCCTTCTCAGCAGCTTTATCTTCAGGCTCATCGACCTTCCTCCGGATATCAGGCCTGATGCTATCCTTTATCTCAATATATTTCTGCTTGGATCTGTTTTCTTCTTTGGTTTTAATGGGACAAGTGCCATCCTGCGGGGTTTGGGCGATTCGCGCACTCCCCTGGTGTTTCTGATCATTTCTACCGTTTGCAATATCGGTTTAGACCTGCTGTTTGTCATTGTCTTCAAATGGGGTATCGCTGGTGTGGCCATTTCCACCATTCTGTCACAAGCAGGAGCTTTTATCACGGCTATCGTTTACCTGAACAAAAAACATGAAATTGTTAAGATCCGATTCAAGCACCTGAACTTCGACAAAGATATCTTCATAAAATCAATCAGAATAGGCCTTCCCTCCGGTCTTCAGCAGACTTTTGTGGCCCTGGGGATGATCGCCCTTTTCGGGATCGTAAACCCATTCGGAACCGATACCATAGCCGCTTATTCTGTTGCCGGCAGGATAGATTCATTCGCCACCATCCCGGCTATGAATTTCTCTATAGCCCTTTCGGCCTTTGTGGGTCAGAACCTGGGGGCTAACAAACCCGAAAGAGTCCGCAGGGGTTTCACCTCCACCTTGTGGATGACTTCCGTCATTGCAGTAACCATGAGTGCTGTCGCCATACTGTTTGGATCCCAGATCATGGGATTATTCACTGATGATCAGAATATTATCTCCATAGGGCATAAATATCTGATCATTGTGAGCTCTTTCTATATTGTTTTCTCAGCGATGTTTATTGTGGGAGGAGTGATGCGGGGTGCAGGTGATACGCTGATCCCTATGTTTATTACTCTTTTCTCCCTGTGGATCATCAGGATACCCTTCTCCTATTTTCTTTCCCGAAAGATAGGAGTGGAAGGGATCTGGTGGGGAATTCCCATAGCCTGGGCTATCGGGCTGCTGTTTTCCTATATCTATTATAAAACAGGAAGATGGAAACTAAAAGTCGTTGTCAGGCATTCGCCTCCTCCGGAAGAATTACCTGAATAAGGTGATCTGGCCCCGGTTTTTGCCCTCCTGCTCAAGAAGTACATTCCCCTGGCCCAGGTATTCAATCACATAATGATAAACGCCTGCAGGGCATCTGTTGCCCTGATAGGTGCCATCCCAGCGGGCATTAACATCCAGTGTGTGGAAAATCGCTTCTCCCCACCGGTTATAGATGGTCATGTTGAATGAAATGATATCCCCTGTATTCACAACGTAGAAATAATCGTTAACCCCGTCGTTGTTGGGTGTGAAAGCAGAAGGTATCCAGAGTTCAGAACAAGGTTTGATGGTTACCGAATCAGTGACAATACAGCCTAAGCGGTTCACCTTCACATAGTATAACCCCGGCTCATCAGCATAAAAAAACTCTTTAACCGATCCATCCTGCCATTGGTAGGTGCAGGAATCCAGCTTGCCGTTCCCATCCAGCAGGTATCTTTCTCCCCTGCATACGATCATGCTTTCCGGCAAGGTCACCACAGGTACAGGATATACATTAACCACTACGTTTACAGTTGATACACAATTATGTACATCCGTCCCGGTGAGTTCATATACCGTTGATGTTTTGGGACTGGCTGTTACCACCTGAAGGTTGTTGGAAGACAAGCCTGAAGGAGGAGTCCAATAATAAGTATTGGCGCCATAAGCGGTCAGGGTAACAGTATCGCCCCGGCACAGATGAACGACAGGCGGATGAACCTCAACAGGCGGTACCTGGTAGACGGTAAGGGTGAAGTCCGTTACCGAAATGCAGCCATTACCATCAACAGCTGTCATGGAATAAGCGGTAGTTAAAGGCGGGCTGGCAATTACAACAGGCCCGGTGGTATTGGAGAGGCCGGTGGAAGGTAACCAGGTGTATGTACTGGGATGGTTGGCAGAAGCGGTCAGTGTAATACTCCCTCCCTCGCAGATGAATGGAATGGCAGGAGAAACACTGCTTTGAAGGCTGGCATTTACGTATACTTTTACTGAGTCGGCATTTACACAACCATTCACATCGGTAACTGTAACCCTGTAACCTGTGTTGGTCATCGGGGTAACATCAATGGCAGTGGAAATGGAACCTGTCGACCAGATGTAGCTTAATCCTCCATAGGCTACAAGCAAAATGGTCTGTCCGGCACAGATCGTAGTATCATCAGTGATCACGATCACAGGTAATGGAAGAACGTTAACGGTAACGCTGGCCACGGAAGAACAATTATTGTCGGTAACAGTTACCGTGTATTCGGTGGTTGCCGGAGGGTTAACAAAGATGGAGGGAGTGGTTTGTGCAGGGGTGGTACTCCAGAGAAAAGAAGTTCCTCCGGTGGCGGTTAATGTGGCACCGGTTCCCAGGCATATCGTAACATCGTTGCCGGCAAAAGCATTCGGTAAAGGAGTGATATTCAGCACAACTGAATCGACTACAGGGACTGCACAGGGTGAAACAGGCAAACCTGAAAGGATCAGATGAACAAGCCCGCTCATGATATCTCCCGGTCCGGGAGTGTAAACAGGAGTAAGAATGAAAGCATTATTGAATGATCCGTCGCCCAGGGTAGTCCATAAAGTGCTGGAAGTATGCTGGGAAGTACCGCCCAGGTTATAGGATTGTCCGGCACAGATCGTATTGTCGGTCCCGGCATTCACTGTAGGTGCAAGCTGGATACTCACCGTGACCATATCGGTAGTGGAACAGCCAAAGCTGCTTACAGTAACCGTATATGTCGTCTGTGTCAATGGGTAGACCGTTGCTATCTGGGTATTCTGGGGTGGAACAGTATTCCATGAATAATTATTTCCGCCGTGTGCATGGAGGATAGCAGGACCTCCCTCACAAATGGTCGTATCATTGCCTGCAAAGGCAATAGGTTGCGGATGAATGACAAGAAGCAGTGAGTCCCTGGCCGCACTGCAGGGGGTGAGCCCTTCGGCATAAAGGATCAGGTAAACCTGGCCTGCTGTAATATCTGCGGCACTGGGCGTAAAAACCGGCGTTAATGTTGAACCGCCCGTAAAAGTTCCCGTTCCGGAAGAAGACCAAACCAAGCTACCATAGTTGCTGGCCGTTCCTGTGGGTGAATATGTTAGTCCCTGACAAATAGCGGCATCCAGCCCGGCATTCACAATGGGCGCCGCCTGTACCGTTAAGGTGCCAGAAGCTGAAACAGGGTTTGGCGGACAGGCACCGGATACCACACAACGGTATTTGTATCCATTCATGCTATTGGTGATATTGGTGACCCAAAGCGTATCATTGGTCACCCCGGTGTAGGGAGGAGTGTTGGGAACCGGTCCCCAGGTAGAGCCTCCATCAATACTCATCTGCCATTGAAAAGACTGCCCGAACAAATGCTGTACCTTGAACAACGCATTGCCGCCTTCGCAGGCATGGACATTTGAAGGATTCCCGGTTAACTGAGCCGTAAACCCGAATGATCCTACCTTTCCGTTGTAATAATGAGTGTTTAAATTATTAAGGTTGATGTCAGAAAATGCGCAGCTGATAGAATCCCAGGTTAACATCGAGACTCCGCCATAATAATTGAAGACAAAGTTTACCAGCGTATCATTCGCGATGGAAATAGGAAGAATATAATACCATGCCAGGTTAATATGGGTTATGTTATTGTTTATGAGCAGGAAACCCAATTGCAAACCAGGATTTACATTGTTATAAATACCCGTATATTTAATTACTGCTGTATCAAAATATAATACCAGGGAAATGGCTGCCATTCCATTTCCGTTGATAATTTTTACCGGAACATTGATCTGGCCCGGACACATGTTAAATGTATCAAGCCGACATTGTATGAACTGTGAGAACAAAGGACCTGGCAGGATCACCAACAAGCTGAGAAAGAGAATGATGCGGCTTAATTTTCGGTATGACATAGGGTTTCTATTAATACTAAATGCTGTTATATGTGAAATCATATTAAAAGACTCGGGATTCAATGGTTAGGTTGCCTGCTTTGCCCGTTATTCGTGAAAATCATAAGCATATTTCAGTAAGTAATGCTGGTTAGGCCTGTAATTCAACCCATCAACATAAACCCTGGCTTCCAGCAGCCTTCCTTCTTCATCAAATTGCCGTTCAATGGTAGAGATCACCTGGCCCCGGCTGTCAACTTCCTCCTGTGTACTGCTTCTGCCATCCCCGCCCTGGTAAAACTTAATATACGAAGTTCCCCGCTGGGCCTCCTCTTCAATTTCGGTCAGGTTCCCTTCTTCATCAAATGTATACCGATTAATTTCAATCAGCTGATCTTTATAGTTATACCTCAGCGTTTTGTACCGGTGTCCCTGTTCATTAAAGAAATTGACAACCCGTTCCGAATCGCCCTGCTCAACCCTGATCTGCTCGGTCTTTTCTATCCTTCCCTCCTCATCAAGTGAATACGTTGTTTCAGCAATAAGGTTTCCTGAAGTGCCTGTGGCTGTTTCCTTTACCAAGTCATTTCCATTGTATTCAAAAATTTCCAGCCTCTCCAGTTCGCCATCGGAATCTGTCAGTATTTTTTTCACCAGGCGGATTTGATCATCATAATAATATTCCATTGTATCGACCGATCCATCAAGAAAGCTGTGCAATTCCCTCATTATCAGTCCATCAGCATTTCTTTCATACACTGTATGCTCGGTAATTTCATCGTCCTGGATAACTTTTTCTTCGATAATGTTGTGATTTTCATCATAAATATAATCGATGATCTGGTCCGGCTCCTGGTATTGATTGAAAGCTGTTTCCCTGATCAGGTTTCCATCCGGGTCATTTTCAGTAATATTCAGAAGATAAGGACTCCAATCTTCAGGATCCTGGGCCGAGCCATTCTCAAGGAAATCATAGCGATATTGACTGACAGTTCTGAGTTTCTTTGGCATTGATAAAAAAAAAAATAAAAAAATCCGTATTCCTTATCTGCACAAAGGTAAAAGAGATTCCTGAAGCCTCCGGCTCCTGATGAAGAATTTTGTTAATTTTGCACCCCTGTCAAAAATAAAAAAATGATCTGTATGAAGAATGCCACCTTTTTATTCTTACTCCTTTTTTTCGGAATGAATACCCTCATGTTTGCCCAGGTAAAACCTGCAATACCCCCACAATATCCTGTTACTAAGAAAGTTAGCCAGACAGACGATTATTTCGGGACCAAAGTGAATGATCCTTACCGTTGGCTGGAAGACGATAAATCACAGGAAACAGCCGATTGGGTAAAACAGCAGAATGAGGTCACCCAGACTTACCTCTCGGCTATCCCTTTCAGAAATGACCTGAAAGCCAGGCTGACCCAACTCTGGAACTTCCCTAAAATGAATGCTCCGGTAAAGCAGGGCGACCGCCGGTTCTACCTTGCAAACACGGGAATGCAGAACCAAAGCGTGTTGTACATGATGGATGACAAAAACCCTAAAGGCGTGGTGGTCCTCGACCCGAACAAACTGTCAACCGACGGTACCATTGCCCTGAGTGATTTTGAAGTTTCACACGACGGCAAATACCTGGCTTATACTATTTCCCGCAGCGGTAGCGACTGGAACGAGATCTATGTGATCGATCTGAAAAAAATGAAAATCCAGGACGATGTTCTAAAATGGGTGAAGTTTTCCGGTATGGCCTGGCAGGGAAAAGGGTTCTATTACAGCCGGTATGATGAACCAAAAACAGGAGATGAATTAACCTCTAAAAATGAGAACCATAAAGTGTATTACCATAAACTGGGAACGTCCCAGTCGAAAGACCAGCTGATATACGAAAACAAAGATTACCCCCAGCGTAATTATACTGCCTCCGTTACCGATGATGAGCGTTTCCTCCTCATTTATGAGACCGAATCCACCAGCGGAAATGCCATGTATTTCAAGAATCTGAAAAAAGAAGACAAAAACTTCAAGGTCTTGTTTACCGGCTTCGCCTTCGATTACGAGGTTATCGGCAACTTTGGCGATTCCCTGCTGGTAAGGACCAATGCGGGTGCCCCCAGGTACCGGTTATTGCTGCTCGACCCGGAAACCCAGGGTAAAGAAACCTGGCCCGTTTTTCTTGATGAAGATCCGAAAATGGTGATGGAATCGGCCCACATTGCCGATAATTACATAGTAATCAAGTACTTAAACAATGCCACCAATCTTTTATTCGTTTGTAACCGTAATAAAGAACTGGTTGATAAAATCCCGCTCCCGGCCCTGGGAACCGTTTCCGAATTTCATTCCAGGCAGGGTGACAATGATGCCTTCTTTTCCTTTACCTCTTTTACTTATCCTACCATGATCTTTCAATATAATATAAAGGAAAAACGAGTCAGGCTGATCCATTCTCCGGAAGTTGATTTCAATCCCAATGATTACGAGACCGTCCAGGTATTTTATGAGGGAATGGACGGAACTTCCATCCCTATGTTTATTGTGTATAAGAAGACAATCACGAAAAACGGGATGAATCCCACTTACCTGTATGGTTATGGCGGATTTAATATCAGCATAACCCCAACCTTCAGTGTAAGCCGGATGGTGTTTCTTGAAAACGGGGGCATACTGGCTATTCCGAATATCAGGGGAGGCGGAGAACTGGGAGAAGAATGGCACCTGGCCGGTACTAAGGAAAAAAAACAGACAGTATTTAACGACTTCATCGCAGCTGCCCAGTATCTCATTACTAATCAATATACTAACCCAAATAAACTGGCTATTGCAGGAGGATCGAACGGGGGGCTCCTGGTAGGTGCCTGTATGACCCAGAAGCCTGACCTGTTTAAAGTCGCCCTGCCGGATGTCGGGGTCCTCGATATGCTCAGGTATCACAAATTCACCATCGGCTGGGCCTGGAAAACAGATTACGGATGCAGCGACAACTCAGACGAATTCAAGTATCTCTACAAATATTCGCCTCTCCATAATATTAAAGAAGGGGGAAAATACCCCGCCACCCTGGTTACCACTTCCGATCATGACGACAGGGTGGTTCCCGCCCATTCTTTCAAGTTTATTGCCACCCTTCAGGAAAAGAACAAAAGCAATAACCCCGAGCTGATCCGTATACAGACCAAAGCCGGTCACGGACAGGGCAAACCCACCAGCCTCCGTATCGAAGAAGCTGCCGATGTGTGGTCTTTCGTTTTTTATAACCTGGGCCTGGATCTGAAAGTAAAGGCAAAGGTCGTGGAAACCGAAATGGACAAAAAGAAGAAGAAACAACCTTCCTACTATAAAGATCCGGTCTATCAGCGTAACCTGCCCAAAAAGCCTCCCGTTGCCCCCGCAACCGATCCGGAAAAGAAACCCGGAAGCGGAAAATAAACTAACCATGTGGCCATGAGGCCATGTGAAGAAAGTGGGAACGTTTTACGGGGTATAAGGTTCAGTTATCCGGTGTACCAATATATCAGTGTACCGATATACCGGTGTACAGGTGAAAACTGGTAATGTTTTACCGGGTTTAACTGGCCTATTGAAGAATTTATATTTGTTTTGTATCAATTTTTGCAATTCATTTGTGTGCATTTGTGAAAAAAAAGGCTTACGATGAAATTTGAAGCTGGTTTACGAGCTTACAGAAAGATCTCAGCAAGCTTTTATAATCCACAAATAGCAACACAAAAGAAGGCAAATATATATTTTTACTTCCCCGTTGTTCCGTCCGGAAAAGCGGCCGGTTTGGAAAAAGCCGGGTTCGTCAGGAAATCATTGTCAGTCAGGGTGAGGATAAATGCCTTTAAATCAGCTTTCTGCGACAGGTTGAGCTTTGCTCCGCCGGTCCCGATATGATGCATCAACGGACTGATATAGGGTGAACGAACCAGGCCTTCAGAATAAAAGTTGATCACCTCATCCAGGGTCTTAAACCGACCGTCGTGCATATAAGGACCTGTCAATGAGACATTCCTGAGCGTGGGCGCCTTATAGGCTCCGATATCCATTGGGTTACCGGTAACATGGTAACGGTCGCGTGTATCCTCATAAACCCCGGTAAAAATGGAGTCTTTACCATTATTATAGAAGAGGTTGGTGGTAAACAGCGGGTTTCCCGATCCGCCATGACAGTGGAAACAATCGCCCCCGCTCTCGGTCGAAAACAGCACATAGCCGTTCAGTTCCTGGTTTGTCAGCTGCACCTCTCCCCTCAGGTATTTATCAAACTTCGAATTTCCCGACACCAGGGTCCTGACAAATTGCGCAATGGCCCGGGAAATGTTCTCAAAAGTCACTACATCGCTGCCAAAAGCTTTCTTAAACAAGTCGGGATAACCCGGTATGCTTTGGATCATGGCTTTTACTTTAAAGGAATCGGTCTTCATTTCATGAGGCGCATAAACAGCCATCCAAACCAGGTCTTCAAGCCGTCTTTTCCTTTCATTGGGGTTTCCGGGCCAGATGCTGCCATTCCATAAATATCCCTCGTTGTTGAACACCAGGTTGATCATAGGCAGCATCACATGAGGCGTAGGAATGCCGGTCACTCCATAAGGATATCCTCCTATAAAATGAGTGTTATCGATACCGCATTCAAAGGACCTGGATTGCAAATGACAGGTGCTGCAGCTCATCATCGAATCGGGATCCGTCCTGCCGTCGATCCTGCCGTCATAAAACAAATACCTTCCCAGCGCAATGCCTTCAATGGTAAGCGGGTTATTATCCTCTATGTTCAGTTTGGTCGGAAAAAATTTGGGGATGGGAAGGGTGTATGGTGTAGCCTGAAATTCCTCAGGTGTTTCCTTTTTCTCTTTTTTACAGGAAAGAAAAAACAAACCTGAAACCAGCAACAGTAAAACAAATCCCGTAATTATCCTTCCAAAAAACGCTTTCATTGTCATATCCAATTGATTTTCTGATACTTAATCATCTTAAAAAATTGATCCAATCGTAAAAACATCCATTCCGTTCTCTTTGGCCAGTTGCATGGCCCACTGATACTGCATGATGCTCCCTCCGATCACATTCCAGTCCCATAGATGGGGTGTGGTAAACCAGCTGTCGATGTTCATGACCACGATAACCGACAGGGTCCAGCCTTTATGAATGGTAAAAGAAGAAGCGGGCAGTGTCCTTTTAAAATAGTTCTGGACATAAACTACTTCCCCGGTATTGGTGGTATCGGACCCGATTCCCATATGAAAATTGAATGGTACTTCCTGATTATCAGGATTTTTCCATTTCCCGTTCAGCTTTATATAATGATACCCGCCACCCATGAAATCGGGCCAGAACATGTTTACTTCAGGAGGGTTGACAAACAGCCCAGTAACATTCTTTTGCTGATTGATCCCAAAGGTGAAGGAGATGGAGTCGTAATCCCCTTCCGGTATATCATCGGCTACCGACCACAATAAGGTAGACGGAATGGATGAGTCGATGTAGTGAATATCTTTTTCCTTATTGATCAGTACCTGGGTTCCATCCGACTTGTATAGTATAAAATCGGATACAAAATACTGAAAATCAGTAATTAAGTAATGATTCCCGGCCGCATTCACATACATCATGGTATCAAAGGCGACCAGTTGGCCATCCACCTGGTGGTCAAATTCAAAGCTGATCTTACCGCTTCCTTTTGTTTCTTTTTCCTTTTTGCAGGAAGTGGCCAGGATAACGAGCAACACCCCAGCCAACAGTTTTATTCTGAAGTTCATACTAATCCGGTTTGGTACTCAAAGATACTCAAATTAAACTTAAAGACAGGCATTCCTGTAGCAAGGTTGTCTTGCGGCAAGTTATGCAGTGACGGTAAATATCGTATCTTTGCAAAAAGTACCACGATGAATTTCAAGGTTGGTGATAAGGTTAAATTTCTTAATGAGTCGGGAGGGGGGGTGGTTTCCGGGATTATAACACCTTCACTGGTCAAAGTAATGATTGAAGACGGATTTGAGATCCCCACCTCAACGGGAAACCTGATCAGGATCGACAGCACAGAAGCGGCCGGTCGTTTTTTTGAAGGAAAAAACCTGGTTGAGCTGCCCGATAACATGAAAGAAGGAGGTGAAGACCAGTCGGTTCCAATGGAAAGGGTAACGCCCCTGTTAAGAATTGCCACCAAAAAGCCTACCCCCTCAGGTATTTACCTGGCTTATGTACCGACAAATCAGAAGTGGCTGATTACAGGCACTTTAGATATTTACCTGGTGAACCACACCGATTGTGATGTGCTGTACAACTTTTTTCTGATCGAGAACGACCTGTCATATACGGGTATGGATTTCGACACTATTCCGCCTTACTCCAAGCTCTATCTTCAGTCGATCGACAGGGAAGAGATACGCGACTGG
Source organism: Bacteroidota bacterium (assembly GCA_026391855.1). Lineage (GTDB taxonomy): Bacteria > Bacteroidota > Bacteroidia > Bacteroidales > CAIXZF01 > JAKLIX01. The sequence goes on from JAPLDE010000154.1 coordinate 24,797, forward strand.
ACCCAGGGGACCATACAGGTGTTGTTTTTCAGGGAAACGATGAAAAAGGTGCTGCTTCCGGCCAGTTGTACCTTTGCCATCAGGGAGAATAAGTTTCTGAAGGAAGACAATTATGTGGTCAGTTCATTCCTTGAAGGAAGGGCGCTCCTTTCTACCCTGGTGGAAATGGGTAAGCAGGGTGCGATCTCGACTTCTGCTGTTGATAAAGCCCAGCATAATGAGCCCAATCTGCTGTCTTCCAGGGAATTCAGGGAACCTCCCCTGATTGACAAACACAAGACAGCCCCGGGTGAGGCTGAAGTTGACCTGCATATTGAAGAGCTGGTAGCCAGTGAAGAAGGGCTTGATCCTGAGCATATGCTGAAGATACAACTGGATTACTTTTTTAAGTGTCTGGAAAGTGCCTTATCGAATAATTACCACAAGGTGATCTTTATTCACGGAGTTGGAAACGGTACCCTGAAATCGGAAATAAAGATGAACCTCGACGGGTATGAAGGAGTTCAGCATCAGCAGGCCAGCATGGCCAAATATGGTGTGGGAGCTGTTGAAGTGAAAATATTACATAACCGGTAAGATAATCCGTTCTGTCGCTCCATCCACGGATGGGGAGGAAAGTCCGGGCAACACAGAGCACCATACTTCCTAACGGGAAGGTACGCATGATGAGAGCGTAACAGACAGTGCCACAGAAAATTACCGCCTCATGTCGAAAGGCA
>JAPLDE010000154.1:25539-35805 GCA_026391855.1 Bacteroidota bacterium
GGTGAAAACGCGAGGTAAGAGCTCACGGCCCTGCCTGGTGACCGGCAGGGAGGGTAAACCTTATGGGTTGAAAGACCAAATATACCGGGGAAAGGAGGCCTTGCCTTCTGAAAGGGCTGCTCGCCCGATCCCGGGGGGTAGGTCGTTAGAACCGGGTGGTGACGCCCGGTGCAGATAAATGACAGAACATTCCCACCTTAGGGTAGGTTAGACAGAACCCGGCTTACAGGATTATCTTCTCATCACAGGGCTGCACTTCGGTGCAGCCTTTTTTTAAAAGAAACGTTAACCCTGGCAGGGGTTTGAAACCCTGCCAGGGTCCTCGTTAAAATAGTCTTACAACAATTAAAGCAATTGATTATACGTTCATCACTTAAATCACCTTAATCACCTTCGTCATCACCTTTCAAACATCCCTTTGTTGATAAAAAACCCCACCCATCAACATTTTGCGAAGAGAGATACAGTAATTTTGACCTAAATACATCATTATCAATATGAAACGTTCAGGGAAACGACTCCTGGCTGGATTTATCATTCTATCTGCCTTCATTGCTGCCCATGCACAGCAAACCATGATCTACAAGGACCCGGAAGCTACCTACCGCTCGGCGATGGAACTCTTCAACAAGGAGAAGTACGCCATAGCCAGGGAGCAATTCCTCCGGGTCGCCGACCAGATAACTGAAACCAACTCTCCCATGAGATCCAGGGCAGAATTCTTTGCAGCCGCCTGCGGATATGAACTGTTCAACAATAATGCAGATATCCCTTTTCAGGAATTCCTGGTGCAGCACGACATCAGCACCCTGCAACCCCTTGCCTGCCTCGAACTGGGAAAACTGGAATACCGTAAAGGAGAATTCCGTAAAGCCATTCAGTATTTCAACAAGGTTGATAAATATGACCTGGAAGATATGTTCAAGATTGGATATAGCTACCTGAAGATCAACGATTTAAAAAAGGCAGAGGTGGCCCTGGGAACGATCAAAGACGAAAATTCCCTGTACTTCGGACCAGCCACCTATTTCCTTTCCCATATTGCCTATACCAACCATGATTATGGCAAAGCGCTCGACGGACTAAAAAAACTGGTGAATGACGAGACATTCAAAAACATTGTCCCCTACTACCTGGCACAGATCTATTATATGCAGGAAGATTATGACAACCTGCTGAAAGTAGCCCCTGACCTGCTTAAAACGGCCAATATCAGGCGGGGTCCGGAAATTGCCCGGATGATAGGTGAAGCAAGCTATAAGAATAAAAAGTTCGCAGAAGCCATCCCCTACCTGGAAAACTACATCGAAAAAACCAAGACCTCAGTCAGCCGGCAGGATTACTATGAGCTGGGATATGCCGCCTACCGGGCCGGTCAATGGGATAAAGCCATCGAAAACTTTAATAAGGCTGTGAATCAATCAGATACCTTATCGCAGAATGCTTTCTACCACCTGGGTGACTGTTACCTGAGAACCGGTCAGAAAAAATTTGCCCTCAATGCTTTCCAGACGGCTTATAAGGAAGGTTTCGATTTTACCATCAAAGAAGACGCCCTTTTCAATTACGCCAAACTGTCGTATGAGCTTTCGTATGATCCTTATAATGAGGCAATTAATGCACTCAAGTTGTATATTAAGGAATATCCCGATTCGAAAAGAGTGGAAGAAGCCAATACCTACCTGGTAAATCTTTTCATGTCGACCTCCAATTATAAAGACGCACTGACCACTCTCGAAAACATCAAAAACAAGGATCTTAAACTGAAGGAAGCCTGGCAGAAACTCAACTATTACAGGGGCATTGAAGAATTCAATGATGGAAAGTTCACCGATGCCACCCGGTATTTCACCATCTCATCAGAACCTTCCTATGATAAATCCATACAGGCAGCCTCTGTTTTCTGGATAGCTGAATGCTGGTACCGTCAGGGTAATTTTGACAAAGCCATTGAATTTTACAAACAATACCAGGTAACTCCGGGAGCCTTCGCCCTGCCCTACTACTACCTGACTGATTATAACATCGGTTACAGTTATTTCAAGCAGAAGGAATACGACAACGCCATTGTTGCCTTCAGAAAACTTTTCGCCGGTAAAGAGAAAATCGAACCCAAAACACTGAATGACGCTTACCTGAGGGCAGGTGACTGCTATTTCATCACCAAAAACTATGAGGATGCCATTGAATATTACGACCTGGCAGCCAAAATGAATAAGACAGACGGGGATTATGCGCTGTACCAGAAGTCACTGGCCCAGGGTGCCACCGGAAAACCAGCCGCCAAGGCAGCCACCCTCGAAGAAATGATCCGCAAATTCCCCAAGTCATCATGGCAGGCGCAGGCCCGGTATGAACAGGGAATTTCATACCTCACCGCCAGGGAAAATAAAAAAGCGCTGGACGCTTTTGAAAGCCTTATCAAGTACTACCCAAGCTCCCGTTTTGTGAAGGACGCTACACTCAGGACCGGGCTGATCTATTACAACGAAGATAAAGACGAGATGGCCCTGGCTACTTTCAAAAAAGTGGTGGCCGATTACCCGGCAACACCGGAATCGAAAGATGCGCTGATGAGTATCCGTAACATTTATGTCGACCAGAATAAGGTTGATGACTTCTTTATCTATGCCAAGAACCTGCCTTTCAGTAATGTCACCGGCGCTGCGCAGGATTCCATCACTTACCTGGCGGCTGAGAACCAGTACATGTCGAAGGACTGCAACAGCGCCAGCCAGGGATTGAAAAACTATATAGAGAAATTCCCCCAGGGTATTTTCAGGTTGCAGGCTCATGCCTATCTTGCTGATTGCCAGTTCAGAAGCAACCAACCTGAGGAGGCTTTGAAATCTTACCAGTATGTGATCAACGAACCACAGTCGAAATTCACCGAAACCGCACTTTTAAATGCCTCCGCCATCTATTTCTCAAAAAAAGACTATGAGAAAGCCCTGGCCGCCTATAAACAGCTTCTTCAGTCGGCTGAGTTTTCAACCAGTATGCTCATTTCCCAGACAGGGATCATGCGATGTAACTTTCTGCTAAAGAAATACGAGGAAACGCTGGAGTCGTGCCAGACCCTGATCTCAAACGAAAACGCCACCGCCGAACTGATCACCGAAGCCCACCTGACCCAGGCAAAGGCAGCCCTGTTGCTGAACCGTATCCCGCTGGCACAGACCGAGTTTGAGAAAACCTACAAGATGGCTAAAAATGAAATGGGTGCCGAAAGCAAGTATAACCTGGCCTCCATCCAGTTTTCCCAGGAAAACTACAAGGAAACCGAAAAAATGGTCTTCGAATTCATCAGCGAGTTTCCCTCTTACGACTACTGGCTGGCTAAAAGCTTTATCCTGCTGGCCGATGTTTATGTAAAAATGGACAACAACGTCCAGGCTAAGCAAACCCTGCAGAGCATCATCGACAATTATGAAGGTGCCGACCTGGTGGAAGTAGCTCATGCCAGGCTGAATGCCATCATTGAAGCAGAAAAAGCCGGTGCTAAGAAGAAAGAAGAAGATGACCGTAAAGCACTTGAAAAAGAAAAAGAGCAGGAAAGTATTAAAATTGAACAACAAGGTATCATCGATAACAAATAATCATACAACAGGATGCAGATCAGAAGGTTAATCAGACATTTATGCTGGGTAATATGGCTTCTGCCTCTTGCCGGCCAGGCCCAGCAGAAACCATATAGTGAGGAAGTTACCGTAGTTGCTGCTTTTCAACCGGTCATCCAGGATGCAAACAAGATCAATATTAACCCGGTGATCAGGGACACCCTGCATCCAAAGCCCAATTTCACCTATACCATCCTTTCGGACCCATATCCCACTTTCTATAAGCCGGAACCGATTGAGCCCGCCAAAATGGCCGGGGAACCCATCAGCAAGTTATACGAGAACCAGCTGAAGGTAGGATTCGGCAGCTATACCACTCCTTATGCCGAGTACTTTTTCAACAGCACCCGTTCCAAAGAACTGGCTTACGGACTTCACCTCAGGCATATCTCTGCAACCGGTAAGATAAAAGATTACGGCTATCCGGGTTACAGCAACAACGAAGTATCTTTCTTTGCACGGCAGTTTAAGGAGAAGAATTACAATCTCTATGCCGACGGGGGTTTTAACAGGGAGGTCGTTCACTATTACGGATTTCCGGACACGCTGGAGCCTTCTCCTTCCAAAAAAGACATCAGACAACGTTTCGGGCTTCTTCACCTGAAGGGAGGCATTGCCAGCGCCCTTAAAGATTCTTCAGCGCTTTCCTATCATGCTGAATTTTCAGGGTATCACTTTTTCGACAATTATTCCTCAAAGGAAACCAACCTCAATATCGAAGGGGGCATCGAAAAAACCCAGCCCCTGCTGAAAGTATCCAAAGAACAACGATGGGGTATCCTGGGCGGATTTAACTACTATAACGATCAGACCGATGGAAGAAAGTCATCCGGACATTCACTGCTCCACCTTCAACCCTTTCTCCAGGCCCAGAGAAATGCCCTCCAACTCAGGATAGGTTTCAATACCACTGTTGAATCCGATTCCACCACCTTCCTTCATTTCTACCCTGAAGCAGAGCTCAAAGCCAGGATCATCCAGGACTGGCTGAGTGTCCATGCAGGGATCACCGGCTATGTCGAAAGGAATTCGTATCGCATGTTCACCGATGAAAACCCCTTTGTCGACCCCACTATCGCACTTTCCTTTAAAAACACCAAATACAAGTTCTACGGCGGATTCAACAGCAACCTGGGCAACCTGTTCGACCTTTCCCTGGAAGTTTCCCAGTCACAGGTGAAAAACCAGTACTTCTATGTAAATAACCGTTACGACACCCTGCAAAACAAGTTCACCCTGCTGTACGATGACGATGTATCTATCTTTGAACTCAGATCGGAACTGGCCTGGGTGTACAGTCAGCGGTTTCAGTCCATGTTCCGTTTCCACCTCCATCAGTATTCAACCACCTCTGCCCTGCCATGGCATATCTCCGATTACGACTTCAGCTGGTCGGCAGCCTATAATATCCGTAACAAGCTTCTTTTCGATGTCGGCATCATCTATTACGACAGGATGTATGCCCTAACTTTCAGTCCATCCGGTAACATCGAATCAAAATACCTTCGAGACCGGGTAGATCTTAACCTGGGTATCGAGTACAGGTACACCAAATTAATTTCTGCCTTCCTCCGGCTCAATAATTTGACCAGTATACGTTATTATTACTGGAACAATTATCCCAGCCAGAAATTCAACCTCCTGGCAGGGGTCACTTTTTCTTTTTAAACCCCTTGATTGACAAGGGTTACAGACATCCCTGAGAAGGTGTTGGAAATTGTTGATAAAATCCATGATTTTGCACCTTTTCTTTAGGTTTTTGTATGGAAAAAAACCGTACTTTTGTATAGTATTAATATAGATGCAACTAATTGATTATGAATGAATTAAAGAATGGCCTGAATGGTAATGGTAATGGCAACGGCAACTACACAGCAGAAAACATTCAGGTACTTGAAGGATTGGAAGCAGTTCGTAAGAGACCATCCATGTATATCGGCGATACCAGCGACCGCGGTTTGCACCACCTGGTATATGAAGTGGTTGATAATTCCATTGACGAAGCACTGGCAGGATACTGTAATAACATCCAGGTGTTTATCCACGCCGATAATTCCATAACGGTAATTGACAACGGCCGTGGTATTCCCACCGACTTTCATGAAAAAGAACAAAAATCGGCACTTGAGGTCGTCATGACCGTACTTCATGCCGGGGGAAAATTCGATAAGGGCTCGTACAAGGTTTCCGGTGGATTGCATGGTGTGGGTGTTTCCTGCGTGAATGCCCTTTCCGCCCATCTTCTGGCAGAAATTCACCGCGACGGAAAGATCTTCGTCCAGGAATATGAATGCGGTAAACCTTTATACGATGTTAAAGTGATTGGGGAAACCGAAGACACCGGGACCAAGATCGTCTTCATCCCCGATCTTTCAATTTTCACTACTCATATCTTCAGTTACGACATCCTTTGTTCCCGTTTGCGGGAACTCGCCTACCTCAATAAAGGCATCAGCCTTTCTATTGTGGATGAAAGAGAGAAAAACGCTGAAGGAGAATTTGTTACAGACCTTTTTTACTCCGATGCAGGGTTAAAAGACTTCATCGAATACCTGGATGCCAACCGCGAAAAGCTGATACCCGAACCCATCTATATGGAAGGGGAAAAGAACAATATCCCGGTTGAAATATCCATGCAGTACAACACTTCTTTCTCCGAGAACATCCATTCCTACGTCAACAATATCAACACCCACGAAGGAGGTACCCACCTGGCAGGCTTCCGGAGGGGTCTCACCCGCACCCTGAAAAGCTATGCCGAAAAATCGGGTATGCTGGCTAAGCTAAAATTTGAGATCAGCGGAGACGATTTCCGTGAAGGAATGACGGCCATTATTTCGGTGAAAGTCCAGGAACCTCAGTTTGAAGGACAGACCAAGACAAAGCTGGGCAACTCCGAGGTGATGGGGGCTGTAGATCAGCAGGTTAGCGAAATGCTCAACTATTATCTCGAAGAACATCCGAAGGAAGCCCGGACCATTGTGAATAAGGTGATCCTGGCTGCCACAGCCCGGCATGCAGCCCGTAAGGCAAGGGAACTGGTCCAGCGGAAAGGAGCGCTCACCGGGTCGGGACTGCCTGGTAAACTGGCCGACTGCTCGGAAAAAGACCCTGCTCAATGCGAGATATACCTGGTGGAGGGAGATTCCGCCGGCGGAACAGCAAAACAAGGCCGTGACCGGAAATTCCAGGCCATCCTTCCGCTTAGGGGAAAGATCCTGAACGTGGAAAAAGCCATGGTTCACAAGATCTTCGACTCGGAAGAAATCAAGAACATGTTTACTGCCCTTGGTGTGAATATCGGTACTGACGAAGACAGTAAAGCCCTGAATGTCGACAAGCTGCGTTATCACAAGATCATTATCATGACCGATGCCGACGTCGACGGCAGCCACATCGCTACGCTCATCCTTACTTTCTTCTTCCGCTACATGAAAGAACTCATCGAAAACGGGTATGTTTATATCGCAACCCCTCCCCTCTACCTGATCAAAAAAGGCAGCGAAGAAAGATATTGCTGGACCGAAGAAGAAAGGATCGCACTGGTAAAAGAACTGGCAGGCAACGGCAAAGAAACCAATGTCCATATTCAGCGCTACAAAGGTCTTGGTGAAATGAACGCCGAACAGCTCTGGTCAACTACCATGAACCCGGAATTCAGGATTTTACGCCAGGTTACCATCGAAAACGGAACCGAAGCCGACCGCATCTTCTCCATGCTGATGGGCGACGAAGTACCCCCGCGAAGGGAGTTCATCGAGAAAAATGCCAAGTACGCCAATATAGATGTCTGATCCGGCGTCGGTTTGCCTTTTTTGATATACTTTCAGGGAACTAAGTGCGTTTCTTTGTTTATTTTTGTATCAGATACATATTAACATGCATTCCAATATCTTGAAAACATCCCTTTTCCTGGTCCCGGTTTTCTTCCTCTGTTCCTTTATCCCAAGCGATAAGGAACTCGTTAAGGATGAAACACTTATAAAGGTTATTATCGAAAACCTGAACGCGGGACATTATAAACCGCTTCCCATTGATGATGATTTCTCCAAAAAGGCATACTCGCTGTATGTCAAGCGATTAGACATCAATAAACGATTCCTGATCAAAGAAGATATCGACCAGCTTAAACAATATGAGTACCTGGTGGATGATGAGATCAAGAACGGGACCTTTAAGTTTTTTGACCTTTCCAATGATATTCTGAATAAAAGAGTGAAAGAAGCAGAAAGCTACTGTACCGAAATCCTTTCCTCTCCCTTCAGTTTTACTACAGATGAATCGGTTGAAACAGACGGTGACAAGAGAGATTTTGCCAAGGATGAGAAAACACTGAAGGAGGATTGGCGTAAGATCCTTAAATACGAGGTGTTATCGCGTATCGATGAACAGCTGAACATCCAGGAAAAGGCACAGGAGAAGAAAGATACTTCAGTGGAGATAAAGACCTTTGCCCAGCTTGAAAAGGATGCCCGGGAAAAGGTGAAAAAAAGATATGATGATTATTACCATCGTCTCAGCCAGGACCGCAGGGATGACCGGCTGTCATTCTACCTGAACTGTATTGTAAATGTTTATGACCCCCATACCGACTATTTCCCTCCCAAGGATAAGGAGAATTTTGACATCCAGATGTCGGGTCAGCTGGAAGGAATTGGTGCACAGTTACAGGAGAAAGACGGGTATATCAAGGTAGCCGGTATCGTTCCCGGCAGCCCTTCCTGGAAACAGGGGCAGCTGAAAGAGGGATTTATCATCCTGAAAGTCGCCCAGGGCAATGCAGAACCGGTTGATGTTGTTGATATGAGGCTGGATGATGCGGTTAAACTGGTCCGCGGGAAAAAAGGGACAGAAGTCAGGCTAACGGTAAAAAAGCCTGACGGAAGCCTGTTGGTGATCCCCATCATCCGTGATGTGGTCGTGCTGGAAGAAACCTTCGCCAAATCGGCTATTCTCCGGATCCCCGGCAGTGATATAAAGATAGGATACATTTATCTTCCCTCCTTCTATGCTGATTTTACGAATGGTACCGGCAGAAGAGCCTTTACCGATGTGAAAAAAGAGATCGAAAAACTTAGTGATGAAAAGATAGACGGCATCATTTTCGACTTAAGAAATGATGGGGGTGGTTCATTACAGGATGCCGTAGATATTGCCGGTCTGTTTATTGAAAAAGGCCCGGTGGTACAGGTGAAAGCACGATACGGAGCACCTTATGTTTATGAAGACCACGACCCTGAAGTCCAGTACGGCGGACCGCTGGTGGTTATGACCAACACCTACAGCGCCTCTGCTTCCGAGATCTTCTCCGCCGCCATGCAGGATTACAACCGGGCTGTCATCATCGGAACCCCCAATACCTATGGCAAAGGAACCGTGCAACGTTTTGTTGAACTGGATAAGACCCTGGTTAACCAGGATCCCGACCTTCCCCCGCTGGGATCGCTGAAAGTGACCATTCAGAAATTCTACCGCATCAACGGCGGTTCTACCCAGTTGAAAGGAGTTACCCCGGATATTATCCTTCCGGATGTTTTCGCCTTTATCGACCGCGGAGAGAGAGAATCCGACTTTCCTATGGCCTGGACCAGCATCGACCCGGTTCCTTATACTAAATGGAATATCCCTCCTCCCATTCAGACCCTGAAACAAAAAACCGAAGCCAGGATCGATCATGACTCTGTCTTTAACCTGATCACCGACGACGCTAACCGGCTGAAAAAGATGAAGAATGAAACCAATATCCCGCTACAGCTGGATAAATACCGCCGTTTACAGAAAAAACTCCAGGAAGAATCGAAGAAATATGATAAGATTGGGAGAGACTCCACAGGTTTGTTTGTCAGGCCATTGAATGTCGATCTTCCCAAGATCAACGCAGATACTTCTTCCAAAGCCAGGGCCGAAGCCTGGGAAAAGAACCTGAAAAAAGACGTGTATCTTTACCAGGCCTCTCAGGTGATGAAGGATTATAACATGCTGCAACCGAAGCGGTAAGATTCAGTTATTCAGTGTACCGGTGTACCGGTGTACCAGTGTACCGGTGTACCAGTGTACCAGTGTACCGGTGTACCAGTGTACCGGTGTACCAGTGTACCGGTGTACCGGTGACCAATGTACTGATGTACCAATTAGTTTTCGGTTACTCAGCTGAGAGTGAAGATTTTAAATTCTTTATTGAGGAAGAAACGATTTTCGCCAGAATCCTTATAATCGACTTAAGATCAGAAAGATGCTGGGAGAAGATTTTAAATTCTTTATTGAGGAAGAAACGATTTTCGCCAGAATCCTTATAATCGACTTAAGATCAGAAAGATGCTGGGAACAGTCAGGATAGTTCTTTGACTTGCAGCATAAAATAAGCCAATAATAAGACTCTTCTGCTTCTTTTAGGGCGATCTTCATTTTATGAATGAAATCCTTTCTGCTTTCTGCATTTTGAGCTTCGTAAACATTTGCCCCAATGGAGGTTGCGGACCTGAGCAATTGTTTACTGATCAAATAATATCGTTAATTATTCAACAGTTCACAATATTCAATCATTCTGACTGAAAATGAGGAAGTTGCCTGAACAATAAGGGAATCACCGATGTTTTTCATAGCTTTTCTTCATATAGATGCATTTCATACCCTAAAATGGAAAAAA
>JAPLDE010000021.1 GCA_026391855.1 Bacteroidota bacterium
GGAAGCAGCCATTTTACGATGACCTACGGTACCACCTATTCTTCTGTGCCTGTAGGTCAAAATGTTTGTTTTTTTAATGGGTCGGGGCGGCTCGAGATGGCGGTGAACTATGGTAACCTTAAACAGACATACAGTATCGGCGCCGGGACTAAGGTGAAGTTCCGGCATTAGTGTCAGCTTAGAATACATAGATAACCGTCAATTATCCGTACTTTTGCAGCAACTAATATTTAATATCAATTGAAATTCTCCGAATTTGGGTTTGAGCCCGGGCTGCTTGAAGGGATTACTGCCATGGGTTTTACCGAGGCTACTCCTGTCCAGGAAAAGGCCATTCCCGTTGTGTTACAGGGCCGTGATCTCATTGCCTCCGCCCAGACAGGGACAGGGAAAACAGCGGCTTTTTTACTGCCTGTTTTGCAGAAAATACTCTCAGCTCCCAGGGAGGAGGGACAGGTAAAAACCCTTGTCATTGTTCCGACCCGTGAGCTGGCCATGCAGATAGACCAGCATATGGAAGGGCTTTCTTATTTCACCCACCTGAGTTCTATTGCGGTTTATGGTGGTACTGACGGTGCCTCTTTTTCACGGGAGCAGGACTCGCTGTCGAAAGGAACCGATGTAGTAATCTGTACACCGGGCCGTATGCTTTCGCATTTAAGCATGGGTTATGTAAAAGTTTCAGGGCTTAAATACCTGATACTGGACGAAGCGGACCGGATGCTGGACATGGGTTTTTACTCGGATATCCTAAGGATCATTTCCTATTTGCCGAATAAAAGGCAGAACCTGATGTTTGCCGCAACAATGCCTTCGGCGATCAGGGACCTGGCAGGCAAGATTTTGAACAACCCGGTTGAGGTGAATATAGCCCTTTCCAAACCAGCCGAGAAGATCTTGCAACTGGCCTATGTTGTGCATGAATCGCAGAAGATCCCTATGCTGAAGTATCTCCTTGAGCGTAAGCAGCTCAGGAGCATACTGATTTTTTGCAATACCAAGGATAAAGCGAAAAAGATAACCAGGGAGTTGAAGAATTCCGGTCATTCGGTTGAGGAGATCCATTCGGACCTCGACCAGGACGGGCGTGAGCGGGTTTTACTACGGTTTAAAAACAGGCAGATCAGCATACTGGTTGCCACGAATATCGTATCCCGCGGGATTGATATCGATAATATTGACCTGGTGATTAATATGGATGTACCCGGGGAAGGGGAGGATTATATTCACCGGATAGGCCGTACGGCCCGGGCGGAAGCCGAAGGTGCTGCCGTGACCCTGATTGGAGACAGGGAACAGCGGCAATTCCAGCAGATTGAAGAATTGCTCGGGAAACCGGTTTACAAGGGTGTGGTCCCGGTACAATTGGGTGAGGTACCCGAATATAACCCGGTAAGATCGGGCAAATCGAAAAGTTATGGTGCTAAAAGGAATTTTAAGTCGAAACGGTAAAATAATATTTGTGAAATGAAACATGCAGAGATCCATACTAAAAAGGGAGTCATGAAAGTTCATTTTTATGAGAAAGATGCTCCGAACACAGTGGCCAATTTTATCAAGCTGGCTGAAAAGGGTTTTTATGATGGTTTGACCTTTCACCGGGTCATTTCCGATTTTGTGATACAGGGAGGAGACCCGGCAGGAAATGGCACCGGAGGTCCGGGGTATGTCATCAAATGCGAGCTGGATGGCGACAACCAGTATCATGACCGGGGAGTGCTTTCTATGGCTCATGCCGGGAGAAACACCGGTGGTTCCCAGTTTTTCATCTGCCACAGCAGGACCAATACTTCTCATCTTGACCGCAAGCATACCTGTTTTGGCAAGGTTTACGAAGGATTGGAAGTGATTGACGCCATCAGGCAGGGAGATTACATCGACAAGATCGTGATCATCGACAAAGAGTAAGCTGTCAGAACAAGCGTTGACCTGATCTGACCAGCAGCGGCTTTATTTGCGAAGGCTTTCATATTGAAAGACTTTTTTCAAAGTTTTTTCCATAAGCGTTCTGCCTGATGGCGTGCCTCTTTCAGTATTTCGGTTTCATCGACTGTCAGGATCATCCTGTTTTTCATGATCAGCTTTCCCTGACTGATGACATGGCAGATTTGAGCCGACTGTATTCCATAGAAGAGATGACCGAGGAAATTTGATGGTGTAAGCGGGGTGGGAGGGTTATAATCGAACACCAGCAGGTTGTTTTCACCATCGCCGGTAAAATGGTTGTTACGGAGGTAATGATGGGCTTTACGCAAGCGGTTACAGGCAGCCTCAATGGTAATATTTTCATGACCAAGGCCTGTAAAATAGGCATATTGGGCACTTCGAAGCATATCGCTGTGCATGCCGTCGGTACCCAGCATGATATTTTTTCCAAGGTCCTGTGCCGAGAAATAGCCCACCCGGTTATTCAGGTTGCTTTCACAATTCTGAACAACGAAAGCATTTGACCGCTTAATAATGTTTTTTTCCTGTGGGTCAAGGTGTAGGCAATGAGCCAGGATTGTTTTCGTAGATTCCAGCAATCCGGTCTTGTCCAGTCGTTCCACCACCCGGCACTGATGATGTTTGAGGGTATACTCCTGGTCGTATTGGTCTTCAGCCGTATGGATATGGATGCCGGTATGGTGGGCTTTCGCCAGCTCCGCTGCTTTTTTCAGGGTTTCATCTCCCAGGGTGAAGGAAGCATGAAGTCCGACAAGGCCCTGGTGTGACTGAAGATAATGATCTGTTTCGTGAAGGCCCAGCCTGGCGATCTCATTACCGTCCCTGTCGGAGATTTCGTAACATAGAAGATGTCCGATGCCTACTTCATCAAAGGCGCGGGCAATTGTTTCCAGGGAATTTCCAACAGCAAAAGGAGAAGCGTGATGATCGACGATGAAAGTGCATCCGGATCTTACGCTTGCCAGGGCTGTCATATAAGCGCAGGAACGTATCATTTCCCTGTCCAGGGCTTTATCGAGTTTCCACCAGATTAGCTTCAGTATTTCGGGAAAATTTCGCGGTTTAATTGCGGGTGAAGGCATCCCTGTTGCCAGGGCGGAATAGGCGTGATGATGCGCATTGACAAAGGACCTGGTAACGAATTTGTTACGGCCGTCTATTACCGTGACCTCTTTGTCCGAAACTTCAGTATCCGGGTCGTTAACGAAAGAGATATTTCCTTCGGGTCCCAGTTCAACCAGGACGTTTCCGGATGTAAATCCCAGTGTTTTCCAGTCTATATAAGTGGTGTTCTTAATCAGGATCATTGTTTTCTTTTCATTGGAAGTGAAGTTCTTCTTAACCCGTCAAACTGGCAGAGTGCATTGGCTACCGCAGCTGCTGTGGGGACCAGGCCGATCTCACCAATTCCTTTTGCTCCGTAAGGGCCGACCGGATCAGGGACTTCGATACCGATGACTCTGATCTCAGGTGTTTCATGGGCTCTGAGGACGCCACAGTCCCTGAGTTTTGTGCTGATCAATCTTCCGTCCTTCATCGGGAGCTCTTCGGTGAGGGCATATCCGAGTCCCATGTGTACGGCGCCTTCTATCTGGCCTTCAAACAGCACGGGGTTCATGATCTTTCCCGCATCGTGAGCGGCCCAGACGGTTTTTATTTCTCCCTTTTCATCCAGCACCACAAGTTGCGCCGCATAGCCATAAGAATAATGTGTGATGACCTCTTTGACTGCTGCCCCTGGTTTGGTTGTCCAGTCGCAGATCCATATTCCCAGGTACCTTTTACCGGACAGGGTGTCGGGGCCCGATTCTTCCAGGTCCTTTTTTATCTTTTTGCAGGCATCAATGATGGCATTTCCCAGGAGGGCGGTGGCCCTGGAGGAAGTGGTCATTCCCGTCTGTATTCCGGCAGCCGTATCTGTGACCACATCAACCTGTTCCGGCTGAAGACCTGTCTCTGTAAAGAAGGTCTGGATGGCAATGGTATGGACCCCCTGGCCCATTTCTGTCCATCCATGGTGAATGGTGACATGATGTGGCGAATGGATATCAATGATCACCTCGCAGAAATCAGGCATTCCGTTTCCGACGCCGCTGTTTTTAATTCCGCAGGCCAGGCCTGTATATTTTTCAGCATAGAAATGATCTTTCAGGGCCAGGAGGCATTTCCTGATACCGGTTCCCTGCAGCTTTTGGCCAGCGGCCGTTTTGAGCCCGTCGACCAGCGCATTGTCGTAACGGAACTGCCAGCGGTCGAAGCCGCCTTTGGCACAGAGTTCATCGATGCAGCTTTCCAGGGCAAAGGCTGCCTGGTTGACGCCAAATCCGCGCATGGCACCGCTGGGAATATTATTGGTGTACACCGTTTTCGATTCGATATCAACCACGGGAACATAATATCCCCCGGTTGCATGACCCGCGACTCTTTCCATGACCTTAGTCCCGACACTGGCATAGGCGCCGGAATCGCCCACGGCCCTGAGCTTTAATGCTGTGAGCATTCCTTTGGCGTCGCAGCCAAGGGAGATGTCCATCCATACCGGATGCCGTTTGGGATGCATGGTGATGGATTCTTCCCTGGAGAAGGATACTTTCACTGGTTTCTTTAGCAGCCAGGCAAACAAAGCTGCATGGCCCTGGACGGTCATATCTTCCTTCCCGCCAAAACCGCCACCACTGCAAACCTGTATCACCCTAACCTTTTCTTCGGGGATTCCCAGGATCATGGCCACCTGTCTTCTGTCTTCATAAACCCCCTGGCCCTGGCTGTAAAGGATCAAGCCATCGGAACCATCAGGCAGGGCGAGGGCGGCTTCCATCTCCAGGAAGGCATGTTCCACACGCCGGGTCCGGTAAGTGCCGGAAACCCGGAAAGCGGATCCCTTCAGAATGCTCTCTGCTTCCCCCCTCCGGATGATGCAGTTCTCCAGTAGATTCCCGTGGTCCTCATGAACCCATGGGGAATTATCCTTCAACGCTTCATATGGGTCTGTCACCGGTTTCAGAATCTCATATTCAATATGGATCTTACCGGCAGCTTTCCGGGCTGTTTCTTCATTAATGGCAACAACTCCGGCCACTACATCGCCCATATAACATGTTGTTTCGTTCACACCCACCATCAACGGCCAGTCCTGGAAGATGAGTCCGGTTTTATGATGACCGGGAATGTCATCTGCCGTGAAAATACGGATGACCCCATCCATCTTTTCGGCTTCAGTCGTATTTATCTGCAATATCTTTGCCCTGGGATGGTTGCTGAACCTCAACACCCCAAACAGCATATCCTCAACTTCCAGGTCACACACGAACTTCCGCTCACCCACCGCTGTCTCATAGGCCTGGTATTTCTCAACCCTCATTCCGACACCATTCACTTTACTCACTTCAATCACCTTACTCACCTTACTCACCTCCTGTATCGCTTCTTCAATCTTTTTATACCCTGTACACCGGCAAAGATGTTGTTTCAAGGCTTCCCTGATCTGCTGAATGTCGGGATCCGGGTTGGTTTGCAAGAGTATTTTTGTCCGCATGATAAAACCCGGCGTGCAGAAACCACACTGGACCGCTCCTTTTTGAACGAAGATGCTCCCTATCCTTTTTTTTACCGGTTCAGGGACACCTTCCAGGGTAAGTACACTTGTCCCTTCCAGTGACTTCATTTTAGTGACACAGGACAAGCGGGGTCTTCCATCTGCTTCAACCAGGCATGCTCCGCAGGCCGACTGGGCTGAGCAGCCGTCTTTTACAGAGAGGATCCCGGCCTCATTTCTAAGGAATTTCAGTAAAGAGATTTCACCATCTCCCTTATATTCGACATCATTTCCATTTAACCGGAACCGGATCATAATGCAGAGGTTTCAAGGAATTTTTCTATGTCTTTCAAATTAGGCTGAACCGGTTTTGGCTGAGAGATAATGGGTTGAACCGCAATCAGGTCTTTCAATCCCGAACCGGTAAGTAATACCAGATTCCGGCTGGCTTCAGGGATTTGTCCCTTCTGTTTCATATTCAGCAACCCGGCGAGACCTGCCACACCGGCCGGCTCGCTAAACAACCCTGTATTTCTTCCAAGCATCCACGAAGCATCAAGGATTTCCCGGTCACTTACCGTTATTGACTCTCCGCTGTATTTCCGGTGATATTTCCGGGCCATATAAAAATTTCTGGGGACATCCACCGAAATGGAGTCGGCCAGGGTATGAGAAGGTTTAGACAAAAAAGCCGAGGAGGAGAAATTCCTGACGAGATTGTCGCTTCCTTCGGCCTGGACAGCTACAATAACAGGGATTTTGGGGATGATACCCAGGAGCAGGAGGTCTTCAAAACCCTTATAAATTCCTGACAAAATAACGCCATCTCCGCAAGGGATAAAGATACGGTCAGGAAGATCCAGGGAGAAATGGTCAGCGATTTCAAAGGCAGCCACTTTCTTTCCTTCGATGGTTAACGGGTTATATGCCGTATTCCGGTTGTACCACCCGAATTTCTCCGTCAGTTCAATACTCAGGTCAAAGGCAGTATCATAATTACCATTCACCGGGATGAGAGTAGCCCCATACATGATGATCTGGGTGAGTTTGGCTTTGGGAGCGGAGGCAGGGACCAGGATGACGGCTTTTTGTCCCTGGGATGCGCAGATACCGGCCAGGGATGAACCTGCATTGCCTGTTGAAGCGGCAACCAGGGTGCCGATTCCTTTTTCTTTTGCAAAGGCGGAAACAAGGATGGAAGCCCTGTCCTTAAAGGAGAAGGTGGGATTCTGAGAGTCATCCTTTAGGTAAAGGCCGAAATCCAGCTTCTTATCGTCGAGGCTGTCAATTTCATAGACAGGGGTATTCCCGACCCGGAGAATGCCTAGGCTGACCATGTTTTCAACGGGCAGTATGGGCAGATACCTGTCGGTTTTTAACCCTGAGAAAAAAGACAACGGGCTTTCGGCTACCGGTTCTTTCGCAACCGGGTAGATTGTTTTCAGGATACCTTCCGGCGGCAATCCGGGAACATCATTCTTTGAACAATCGGGGCAACGGTATTGGATTCCGGTGGAGGGTATGATCCTGCCGCAGGTGATGCATTCATATTGAAAATTGAAGCTCATTTCAGCAGCCCGGTCATGTCATTGAATTCCATGATCAGCTCATCCCATCGTTCCACCTGGTGAAAGAGCTTGTTCCAGATAGTGTGGTCGTACCAGAGTTGGTTGAGGTTTTCCGTGAGTTTTCCCTGTTGTTCGACCCAGGTAAAGTACTTCAGGTTATGAATGGCTTTTTTATTCTGGTATGACAGTTCTTTGAAGTGATCGGTCCTTTGTCCCGGCAGGCACCTTTCGTAGTCACCTGCGGCTGTCATTTCAGTATATTCTCCCTGCTGAGCCTGTAATTCTTCCAGGCGTGACTGATACATCCCGGATGAATCTGTGGCAATGGTAACCAGTATATCCTGTTGGTCCAGCTCAAAATACCTGGCGGTTTTTATAGCGGCCAGCACATTGGCAATACCTGAAATACCGAGTACATTCAGTTTGTTAATCTCCGGAAGGTCCAATCCCTTCAGGTGGAGCAGTTTTTTTCCGGCCGGTTCATTGAACAACCTGAAGGCCCTCATACAATCTTCATCATCGATAGCGGCCACTGCGTCTGTGTTTCTGACGTTATGTACCCAGGGAACATGTTTGTCGCCAATGCCTTCGATACGGTGCCCGCCAAAACCATTACTCAGGAGGGTGGGACACTGAAGGGCTTCCGATGCCACTATTTTCATGGCAGGATGCAGGGTTTTCAGATAGTCACCGGCAGCAATGGTCCCGGCAGACCCGGTTGAAGAAACAAAACCTGCCAGCCTGTTGCCTGTGTTTCCAAGAGATTCAAACACCTCCTGAACAGCGGGACCTGTCACATTATAATGCCATGCAGGGTTTCCGAATTCATCAAACTGGTTGAAGATGATGCAGTCGGGGCGGTTTCTGCGGATATCCCAGCATTTATCGTAGATTTCCTTAACATTTGATTCGCAACCGGGGGTAGCAATTACCTCGGCCCCGATCTCCCTGAGCCATTCAAACCGTTCACGGCTCATTTCTTCCGGGAGGATAGCTACAGCGGTGCATCCCATCAGGTAGGAGTCGAAGGCCCCACCCCGGCAGTAATTACCGGTGGAAGGCCAGACGGCTTTGTGGTATTCAGGGTCAAAACCCCCGGTGATGATCCTGGGTGCCAGGCAGCCGTATGCAGCCCCGACCTTATGGGCTCCGGTAGGAAACCACTTGCCGGTTAATACGATGATCCTGGCCTTAACTCCTGACAGAGAGGAAGGTATTTCGATGAAGTTAACGCCACCAAATAAGCCTCCCCTTTCAACGGGTTCATTCTTCCAGCTTATCCTGAACAGGTTTACAGGGTTTAGTTCCCATAATCCTGTCAGCCGAAGCTCGTCTTTCATTTTCCCCGGTATCAGCTCCGGATTTCTCATCTGTGCAAAGGTGGGCAGAATGATGCCCTTTTCCCTGAATCGCTGAACAGCCTTTTCACGGATTTCCGGGTGTACAACTTTTTCGATCAATTCTATCATGGCGGTTGGCTTTAGGTGTTGGTTTTATTCACAGAGACCGGCAATCGAACCAAAGAATACGCTCATTTCTGCAGCTGGAAAGAAAGAGGCATTCTTTACCGTCTTCGTTTTCCAGGTAATTTCAATGGGTACAAACGTTTTTTTGTCGATGATCGCAATAAATTCATCTGTCCCGAACTTCCATTTTCCGGAAATGTCTTCCAGTGTAACCTCTTTGTCGTCCTCTTTATAATGCAGGACTTTTCCTGTTTTGCCGGATTTGAAGATCATTCCTTTTTTTGAGGACCTGTATTCCTTTTCCGAAAAATACAGGGTTGGTTTATCCTTATAAGGAGCCCCCTTTGTGGGGCAAAAAGTGGCACAATTACCGCATTCATTGCAGAAATCGGCCAAATGCAGGACCTGGAATTCCTGCTGAACCCTGAAGTTGATATCGACTTTCAGAATAAATCCCGAATCCTGACGGATGGCCTTACTGAGTTGATAATTACTTGGATTTACCCGATAGCTGAAGTTTGCCAGGTTGGGACAAACACTGACGCAATTATTACAGATAAGATCACAGGAAAGACAAGCCTTTGACTCTTGTATTGCTTCGTTGGTCCCCAAAACAGAGGGATCCCAGCTGAAAGACGTATTCACTGGCTTATTTTCCGGGGAAGCAAAAGCAAGGGGTCTTTTTCTGGCTTTTTGAACCAGGATATCGTTGATCTCCTTTTCCGACAGACTTTCGTTACCGGCAGTTTCCTTCGTATTCATCTGTAACATAAAAGCCGCTGCTTTACGGCCATCACCGATGGCCTTTATCACAGAAGAAGCACCCCTGCGAGCATCACCGCCGATGAACACATTATGAAGCCTTGTCAGGCCTGATTCCGGATCACATTTCATCTCATGCAGGTCAATGATATCGGAGGTGATATCCTGCCCCAGGGCAGGGATAACCACCTCTGCCTCAAGGGTGAATTCCGAACCGGTAACGGGGACAGGCGTTGCCCTGCCGCTTTCATCGGGCAGGCCAGGCTTATTCTTTATACAAACCAATCCTGTGACGGCATTATTATGGGTTTGTATTTCCAGGGGAGATGTCATCTCAATAAGGGTGATCCCTTCATCCAGGGCAGCCATGATCTCCTCATGAGCGGCTGGCATTTCTTTCAGTCTACGACGGTAAAGCACAGTAACACTGCCTTGTTGCGTAACCAGTCGCCTCGCAGTGCGGGCAGTATCAATGGCAGTATTTCCTCCACCGATAACGACAATCTTCCTTCCCCGGGTGAAAGGTCTTCCCCTTTTGATATCAGCCAGAAACTGCAAGGGATCCATTACTCCATTTGCTGCTGATCCGGGAATTGACAGCTTTTTGGTCATTTTTGCACCGGTGGCAAGATAAACGAAATCATTTTCCTCTCTAAGCCTGGCGAACAGCGGCCTGTCTACTGTTACACCGTACCGGACCTTTACCCCAGACCGAATAATTCTTTCAATATCTTTATTCAATTCTTCCAATGGAAGCCGGAAGGAAGGAATTACTGAGAGCGCCAAACCTCCGGCCATTGAATTTTCCTCATAAACAGTAACGGAACAGCCGGCCAGCTGAAGGAACCAGGCACAGGCAAGACCCGACGGGCCGGCACCAATGATGACTGCCTTTAATCCGGTTGACGGTTTTTTAACGGGCAGGGTCTCTTTCTTCTTCTTCGTGGTGATAAAGTATTTTACGTCCCGTATTCTTATGGCCTCGTCGTAATGGACACGGGTACACCTGGTCTGGCACAGGTGGTCACAGACCAACCCGGTTGCTGCCGGGAATGGGTTTGTCCTTAATATCACTTCAAAAGCGCTATCGAACTCTTCCCTGGCTGTGTACCGCAAATATTCCGGGATATCCTGGCTGGAAGGACAGGTACAGGTGCAGGGAGCATGGATGCAGTCGAAGCGGGACAACATCAGCGGGGTCTTAATATCAGGGGCTGTCCAGCCTTTTTGATAGGCCCTGTTCTGAAGGACTTGTTGTGAATAAGCTTCCAGGTTAATCAACGGGTTTGTAAGTTTGTCCATATCAAAAGAGCGGGCTTCCTCCAGATATTGGTTTAACCGACCGTATCCTCCCGGTTTAAGCAGATCGGAACATACGGTCACCGGTGAAAGTCCGCAGCTGAGAAGATCTTTGAAATTAAAACAACCGGCACCGGCAGAGAAGGAAATATTTAGCCTTCCTTCAAAGGTTTGTTGGAGTTTGAAGGCCAGGTTAACACTGATGGGATGCAATGGTTTTCCGCTCATGTACATCATCTTCTCCTCCCTGGAGAAAACATCCCTGAAATTCATACATTCCATTGTATTGGTGAGTTTTACCCCGAAAAAACGATCGTTTCCAAGGGCCAGCTCTGATAAGGACTGAATCAGTGTAATCGCTGCATCATAGGTGAGATCATGTGTAAAAGCTTCATCCGGTACAGGTGTGTTGAAACCCAGGCGGGTATTCAGGATGGCCCTTAATGATTCCGCTCCCAGTAGAGTAGGATTAAGCTTGATGGTTGTATGTAAATGCTTATCGAGGATAAGGTAACGGGCAATTTTTTCTATCTCCCCGGGCGGGCAACCGTGCATGGTTGACAGGGTAACATTATCTGAGATGCAATCAGGGATGGTCAGTGAACTGACATCGGGAAAAATGTGGCTGATCTCTTCGATCTTTTTTTCCTTTTCCAACCTGCAGTTTCGCATTTTATCAAAAAACCAGCGCATGTTTTCCTGTTGGATACCTTTCAGGTCGTAACCTACACTCATATTGAAGATTGTGCCGGGATTCTCTCCCTTTCCCATCTTCATCTTATGGTAAAGGATATGGATGATGATCCAGGCGTTCAGGTACTGGTCGAAGGATTCCCGTATGGTTAGCTCCTGTGACCATTCACAGTTGTAACCTTCGTCCTGCATATCGATACAGGGTTTGGACACATTTATTTCATCGAGGGTCTGGACCGTTTTCAGTTCGATATACCTGGCTCCGCAAAGCCAGGCTGCTACTATGTTCTGAGCAAGCTGAGTGTGAGGGCCTGCGGCAACTCCAAGGGGAGTGTCCATTCGCTGGTTAAACCGGTAAGAGACAAGTTGAGGCTTATGATCTTTATAAAAGAGCGATTCCGGGATGCCAAAAAAACTGCCCTGTGACAATTGCTTAAAAATCAACTGTAACAATGTTTTCAGGGAAACGGTGGCAAACTTTTCAGACATACCGTAAAGTTTAGTCTTTTCAAGGATAAGTTGTCACAAAAATATAGTTTTAAATCTAATTTTGCAGTCGAAGAATTTCAAAGTAAATACATGCGTGGCCATGAACGCTGAAATCATATCTTACTGATAAACAATAATAATAACCCATTTAGAATGGAAACCTACCGGAAAATCAACCAGCTGTCACAAAAATATGCCATGTATACTGCGGACAACCTTTCCCGCCTGGTCAGGATCAAATCGCTCAGTATGCAGGAGAAGAAAGTCCAGGCAGAGCTGATGAAGCAGATGACCAAAGCCGGTTTTGATGAAGTCAGAATGGACGGACTGGGGAATGTTATGGGCCGGATTGGGAAAGGCAATCGAATACTTGCTTTTGACGGACATATGGATACCGTTGACACAGGGAACCCGGCTAACTGGACGACAGATCCCTTTTCCGGGGAAATCTGCACCCGGCACGTCAATGGAAGAGGAACGGTTGATCAGAAAGGAGGGGTGGCTTCCTTTGTAACCGCAGGAAGAATACTGAAAGAGCTGGGTTTTGACCGCGACCTTACCCTTTATTTTATCGGGAGTGTTATGGAAGAAGATTGTGATGGATTGTGCTGGAAATATATTGTTGAAGAGGAGGGTGTCAAACCTGATTTTGTGGTGAGCACTGAGCCCACCAACCTTAATATATACAGGGGTCACCGGGGCAGAATGGAGATCCATGTAAGTTTTGCCGGAGTATCTTCTCACGGGTCAGCACCGGAAAGAGGGAAAAATGCCATTTATATGGCCTCAAGGGCAGCACTTGAAATCGAAAAGCTGAATGAAAGACTGCCATCTGATGACTTCCTGGGGAAGGGTAGTGTCACTATTTCCGAGATCATCTCCGGCAGCCCTTCCTTATGCGCTGTGGCCGACTATGCGCGCCTTCACCTCGACCGGAGGCTTACATGGGGCGAAACCAAAGAGAGCGCTATAAAGGAAATAGAAGAGGTTGTGAAAGACCTGGGAGGCAAGGCTGAGACCCTCTATTATGAAGGGGAATCCTTTACCGGCCTGAAATACGGGATGGAAAAATATTACCCTACCTGGAAAATTCCTGCCGATCATATTCTTGTACAATCCGGGGTAAAGGCCTACCACCAGCTTTTTGGGAAGGAACCCCTGGTTGACAAATGGACCTTCTCTACCAATTGTGTTACTATCAATGGAATATACGGGATACCATGCATAGGATTTGGCCCCGGAAATGAAGTGATGGCGCATGCTCCCGATGAAAAGGTGCTCATCTCCGACCTTGTTACTGCCTCAGCCTTCTATTCCCAACTTGCCATGATCATCTAATATCGTTAAGATGGACAACCTGACTCAACTTATCAACAAAATCAAGGAAAACGATGCTTCCCTCTTCCACAAGGATTTCCTTCTTACCTGGGATAAAAGCGATGACGAATTAAAGCTTGTGCTTGATACAGCTGATCTTTTACAGGCCTTTTACAGGAAGAACCTTTCAGCCCGTTGTTTCAACTCAGGACTTGCCGTATCACAGTTCCGCGACAATTCAAACCTTGACGAAGGCAAATCCCAGATTGCTCACGGAGAAACTGTAAGGGAAACCTCCAATATGATCTCCTTCCTGACAGAGATCATCGGAATACGGGATGACATGTTTCTGGGTGCAGGTCATACCTATATGATGGAAGTCGGGAAGGCCCTGGATGACGGTTTTAAAGAAGGGGTCCTGCCGCAACGGCCGGGTATCATCAACCTGCAATGTGATGTGGACCATCCGACCCAATCCATGGCGGATCTCCTCCATTTGAAACATTGGTTTGGTTCGCTGGAGCATCTGAGAGGGAAAAAGATCGCCATGAGCTGGGCCTATTCACCCAGCTATGGAAAACCCCTGTCCGTTCCGCAAGGTATTATCGGGCTTATGACCCGCCTGGGTATGGAGGTTGTCCTTGCCTATCCCGAAGGATATGGTCTTATCCGCGAGGTGGTTGAAAGAGCCGGAATCCAGTCTGACCATAGTATGGGCTCATTTACTATTGTCAATTCAATGGAAGAGGCTTTCCATGAGGCAGACATCGTTTATCCCAAGAGCTGGGCCCCTTATCATAATATGGAAAGAAGAACGACACTGCTGAATAACAATGACCAGGCAGGTTTGAAAGAACTGGAAAAAGAATGCCTGGCCAACAATGCCAGGTTTAAAAACTGGGAATGTACAGAAGGAATGATTCAGATGACGAAAGACGGGAATGCTTTATATATGCATTGCCTACCGGCCGATATATCCGGTGTTTCCTGCCAGCAAGGAGAAGTATCGGCCTCAGTATTTGATAAATACCGTATAGCTACATACAAGGAAGCCGGATTCAAGCCCTATATCATTGCCTCAATGATGCTGACCAACCGTTTTGAGGATCCGGCAGGAGTGTTGGAAAAGGCAGCCCTGACAGCAAGAAAACTGTAACCATTAGAATGTAAGAGGTTGATTTTATTCCTTACTCATCTTATAAGATGAATTCAAGGGTTGGAATGTTGCTGGTCTAGATCCCTATGAAACAAATAGATATACTAAACGATAGAAAAAATGTCAAAAAGTATTACTAATTGATAAAATATTTGTATCTTTGGGGAAATTTGTGAGGCCATGTTGACAAGGGAAATTTATCCTGAATTACTTAATGCGCTGAAAGTAAAGCAGATAATTGCTATTACCGGCATGCGGAGGGTGGGAAAGACCACTACAGTTAAGTACTTATTGGGGCAGATCGAAAGTTCCAACAAAATATATCTTGATTTGGAAAGAGCGGAGCACAGGATGATCTTCCGGCAGGACAATTACCTGAATATTGCGAAGAGCCTTGGTTATGAAGGGATTGACCTGACGCAGAAGGCCTGGATCGCTATTGATGAGGTACAATTGGTCCCAGAAATTGCGAGTGTAATCAAGTTTTTATACGATAACTACGCGATCAAGTTCCTGATCACAGGGTCGAGTTCATATTATCTCAAGAATCTTTTTTCGGAAAGTCTGGCCGGGCGGAAGCGCATCTATGAGCTATGGCCATTATCCTTCGGTGAGTTTCTGAAATTCAGGGATGAAGCCCAGGCTTTTTTGGTGGAAGAACCGTTTATCCCCTATAGCCGGATCGTATCCGGTAAGCTGCAGGAAGCATACAAAGAATTTCTTGCCTGGGGCGGGTTTCCTGAGGTAGTATTACTGAATAATGCAGAAGACAGGAAACATTTGTTGAAAGATATTGTCAATTCTTACCTAAATCTTGACATACAGTTACTGGCTGACTTCAGGAAGGTTGACGATATTTACAGGATCATCAGGCTGCTGACGGCGAGGGTAGGAAGCAAAACAGATTTCACCAAATTGTCCGGAATAACCGGTATTAACCGGCAGTTATTAAAGGAATACCTGCTATTTTTCGAGCAAACATACCTGATCCGGCAAGTTCCTGCTTTTGTAAAGAATGCTGACCGGGAAATCGCCTTGCAAAAGAAACTGTATTTCACTGATAACGGGATCCTTAACATTTTAGGAGATCCGGGATCAGGGGCTGTGCTGGAAAACTCCATTGCTAACCAGCTCAGTTTAAAGGGGAATGTGAAGTACTATGCCAGGAAAACCGGGCAGGAAATTGATTTTATCCTGAATGATGAAGTGGCATTTGAAGTAAAAGAAACACCGGGCCAGTTTGATCTGAAAACACTTCAGCACAGGGCATTACCACTTGGGATCGGAAAGGTGTTCCTGGTGGGGCTACAGCAAGCCAATCCGGAATTTACATCCTTTGTCTGGGCCGGAAATGTGTAAAATTTTATACCTTTGCCGACGGTCAGGCCCCGTAGTTCAATTGGATAGAATATCAGATTCCGGTTCTGAGGGTTGGGGGTTCGAATCCCTTCGGGGTCACCAAATTGAAATGTAACGCTTTGATATTCAGGGCGTTATTTTTTTATATTGGAACCTATGTTGGAACTATACTTGAGGTATAAGTAATTTTGACCCATTTTAAATTAGAATTGAATGGTTTATTCCTGTTGAATTTAGGGATAGTAGAGAGTGGTTTATAGTTTGGGAGGTTTTCAAGATGGAAGCACAGGTGAAAAAGCGGAATCTGACCCATTTCTCCATTTCTATTTATATAATCCACCACGCCACACCAGCTTATCGGAAAAGGTGGTATGCTTGTGGAAATCACTCTTTAGGTAACCTATCCGGGGATATCGGGGAAATCAAGATCTTTACGGGTTTGTGATGATAAAGGCAGATAAAATACCGGCAGCAGAGCAACGCTTAGTACTAACTTGTGTCTGTTATACATATGGTGTTATTTTTCTTAAGTAAAGCAAAAATACGATGGAGCGTAAAAGGATGATGGAGCCAGCCCTTTTTCTGCTGGGAATCTTTATTTCACACAATGTCTATTGTACAGACTGGGATTTGTTCCCTTACAGGCAGAAATCCTATTTCTCCTATCCGACGAATGGAGGCACAAGCCAGGTGAACCTTTTTGTGATGGACTCGATGAAAACGGTAGGAGCAAATACCTTTTTAATGTTTCGCAAGAACCTTAATTTGCAGGGAGGCGGACCCTGTTACAAGGATTCTGTATTTATCCAGGTGTGCCTAAACTATGAACTATGGACCAATGACTGGGGATATATGGATTCTCTGACTCTCAGGAACGATACGGTATATTATACTAATGGATTTTACAGCTCCTCTCCATTTTACTTCCTGCCTGATGCAGATATCGGTCAAAGCTGGACTGTAACTTCGACATACTGGCTTAACGATTACAATCAGATCACTCTTACTTGTTCAGGTATACAGGAAGAAACATTTCTGGGTATTACCGATAGTGTGAAAACCTTCACCCTACAGGCCAATGGAAGCAGTCTAAATCAGGTTCCGGTGAGCAATTTTGTCATCCGTTTAAGCAAACATCACGGACTCATCGAGTTCGTTCCTTTCTATTTATTTCTCTATCATCCTGAGTCTGTGGATTTTACTTCTATGTCTCTCATTGGTTTTGAGAGTTCCGGAGAAAAATACGGTTATCACCAGCCTGAATTTTCGGATTATTTCCACCCGGAGGCCGGCGATATCCTGATGTGGCACTGGCTGGCCACAGATATGATGGGCCAGACCTTTAAAAATGAATACTTCCGGGATTCCATTACAAATGCTGATATTTTTCCCGATTCGGTTGTTTATACTTTTAACAGGATTACACTGGACGATAGCAACCAGGTTACTTACCAGAACGGGATGAAGAACAGTTTCCTGAAGACAGGATTTGTAAACCTGGTGGATACCCCGCCTGACTGGATTGGTTTCGGGAACAACCAGTATGGAATGACCGATGGTCCGGGCACTGTTATGTTTTGGGGAAGTAGTTTCCTTGAGATTTCTATAGACAGCCTGAGCGGGGATACTATTACTACGTTCTCATTTTCCAGTGACGCGAATTACATCGATACAACGATTTGTTATCCCTGGCAGGTATTTGATGTGTTTTTTAGATTCAGTCTCGATACGAAAGTGGGGATCACTTCGCATTGCGGGAATAATTTTGACGAGAATTGCGTGACACTTATCGGGTATAAGACAAATGGGGCTCAAAGCGGGAGCATTACGCTAAATATTCCTGAAGCTGCGGATTTGAGCAACTCCTCTGTCAGAATTTATCCGAATCCGGCCAGAGACTACGTCAGGCTTGAAAATACAACATTTAACAAGTCTGCCGGCTACCAGGTTTTCAATAGTATGAGCCAATTGGTCAGGCAGGGATTGATAGTTGATAATCAGATCGAAATCAATGGATTGTCAAGCGGGTTGTATATTGTTCTGATTCAGAGCAATGGAGAGATTTTCCGCAGAAAGTTTGTGAAGGAATAGGAACAAGAAGGTCAGGTAACCCGGATCTACACTTTAAACCGCAAAACCGTCTTCAGCTTTTCAGGCTCCACTTTTCGGGCGTCGGACAGGTAAATTTCCCGGTGAGTTTGGCCCTGGCGGCGGAGATTCTTATCATAAGCAAAGTTCTCCATTTTTATAAAGTTCTCAGGTTCACTGTCATAGCTTCCGATATGCAGCATCTGTATGCAATTTCCTTGTCCATGGATCGTAAAAAAGGTTAACCCGGGAATAGTAACCAGTCAGGCAGAATGGCTGTTTGTAAAATTTGCATATTGTAAATTATTGATAATAAGTAGTTTGTGCTTAGTTGTTTTTGACACAGCGGACACTGTACCCATTAAT
Organism: Bacteroidota bacterium; assembly: GCA_026391855.1. Classification (GTDB taxonomy): domain Bacteria; phylum Bacteroidota; class Bacteroidia; order Bacteroidales; family CAIXZF01; genus JAKLIX01. The sequence goes on from JAPLDE010000021.1 coordinate 18,046, forward strand.
TTTTTCACCGGCTCCGCGATAAAGCAAGGCATCAAAGTTGAAGAGGCTGCGTTCATAAGCAGCAGAACCCGTTTGAGAAGATGACCAGAAATAACCATATGCATTTCCGGAATAACCCCAGTCAGCGTTTCGGTAAGCACCAGGCAGGCCGGTAAACCCGCTTGAATTGGTTGCTCCCACATTGGAAGACATCCAGTGGGCAACTCCCATTTCTTTCATGCTCCCTCCTGCATCTGTTCCGGATGACCCTATGGAATTGCAATAAACTGCGGCATCGATAAAAGTAGTCATCATACACCATTCAACATCTGAGGGCAAATGCCATCCTGTAGGGCATATACCCTGAATACCAGGCGTTGTGCCATACTGCATCATCTCATTCCATTGAATAAGACCTCCATAAGTGTAGCAATTTAAGGGATCATCGTCGTAGCAGTACTTTTCTATGGTTCCATTATCAGTTTGACCGGAAGAACCATTAATCATGTCTCCAATATTAAGGTTTTCCCTCATCCAGCATTGGGTTCCGATCTGAACGGTATTGTATGAATTGTTGTCGTAATCAGTAATGGTTGTTATACCACAAGTGAAAGAAGGTGCAGCTAATGTATTGAAGATCACTTTATTTCCATAGCCAGTACCATGAATGTTCGTGGCATAGGCCTTTATGTAGTAAGTCGTTTGAGCGGTCAACCCGGTTAATAAACTGTTGAAGAAAACAGGGCTTAATCCCTGGGAAGTATGAGAATCTGCAAGAGTAGGATTCCCGCTGGTATTCCAGCAAACACCATGAGTCATTATTGAAGCCCCTCCATTGTCGATTATATGGCCTCCGGCAGTTGCTTCAGTTGCTAAAATGGAAGTAACCTCAAGTGTTGCTACTAAAGGAGGACAACCACCCCAGGAAGGAATTCCATTGCAGAAGATGAGTTTTTGTCCATTTGAACCTGATGCAATGGTTGTCCACTTACTTCCATTCCAGAAAAGCATATCACCGGGATTTGTACCAGAAGGAATTGAATCCGAAGTATTTCCGGATTTTTCTGCATAAAGAACCTAAGGAACTGACTTAAGCTGACTGGTGCCTAAAAGCTCAAAACTGTCACCACTACTGGGATCCATCTCAATCATTATGAAATATGGACCGCTTGCCCAGTTAATAAGAATAAAATTACCGCTTACCCATACACCTGCACCGATTGTTAAATTTACCAAACCAAATGCTTTACTGGCAGCCGGTTGCACTTCAGTATAAACAGAAGGTCCGGCAGCACTTCCCTGCAATATAGAGATCCGGAACTTAACATTCTGATTTGCCGGGATATGCCCTGAAATATCACGGACAACTGTTTGATAACTGAAAGAATAAGGTGTTTGGGAAAATGTTGTTAATGAGTTGATAATCAGAATAATTCCCAGGTATTTTATGAGTTTAGATGATTTCTTAATTTGGTCATCATATTAATTGTCTTTCAGGCAACGGACACTATTGCCAATAAACTTTGGATTTGGATTCAGAAGGCGCAGCCGGAGGTTAATTATTCGTATTTCTGACACATCGTACACTATAACCCATGGTTTTTTGACCAGTGGCCGGAAACAATCCTTCTGCATCGTACCCGAGTAATTTTACCAGTGCGACACTTCCAGTCCCTTGTGTTGAAGACCAGAAACCGGTTTGGTTGCCCATTACAGTAAATCCGCCCTGGGGAAGGCGCTGCCCGGCGGCAAAAGCAGTGAATTGACTGGTGTTGGTAGCACCTGTATTTGGTGTATTCCAGTGAGTTGTGCCCTCTTGTTTTAACTTTCCGCCGGATATCAGATCACCACCAAGAAAATTGCTGAGTTGATTCCATTCAGTATCAGCAGGAAGATGCCAGCCTGCAGGACAAATACCCTGTAAACCAGGTGTGGTGGAGTATTGCATCATCTCATTCCAATAGTACAATACAACATAAATTTCGCAATTTGGGGAAAGGTTATCATAACAATATTTCTCAATGATATTGTTATTACTGCAATCTGAGAAAAATGTCCCGTCCCATGAAATGCCGGACTGAACCTGCAAGCCAATGCTGAGGTTTTGCTTCATCCAGCATTGGGTTCCGATCTGAACTGTATTATAGGTCTGGCCATCCCGGCTATCAACAAAAGGAGACCCGCATGCCGGAGTGACCGGTGGTTCTTCAGTTACAAAATACCAAACCGGCCCCTCATAAACATAACCACTGTTAGTAATAACCTGAACCTTCCAATAGTACTGGGTATGGTAATCCAGTTCGGTGGGAGTATAGGTTATATTGCCCTGATTACCAGATACTAAAGGCAGAGGTTCTGAATTTCCGAAAAATACATTGTAAGTATACGGACCTCCGCCGAAGTTGGGAAATGTCCAGGATAAAGGTGAATTCAGCGGCTGTTCCAAAGCCCCGCTTGGCGGTGAAGGATTCGCCGGTTCAATTGGAACCTGAATGGAATCCTGTAAACATCGGACACTAAAACCAAATAAGTCCTTGTTGTCAGCAGCCCGGGTTATTTGGGCGCTAAACTGGAAAAGACTTCTATCCCATGAGGTAGTTGCACTTGCCTCTGTTGACGACCAGAAGTAGCCAAAATTATAGGCAGAGAACCCGCCTCCGGAATAGCGGTATCCGCCTGGGAGGCCGGTGAATCCGCTCGAATTGGTCGCTCCGACATTAGTTGGATTCCAGATAGTCAGGCTTTTCATTTTACCTCCGGCATCTGTTCCCGACTCACCTATAGTATTGCAATTTACAGTGGAATCTAGAAATGAAGTCAGCATGCACCATTCGGCCTCTGTTGGCAAATGCCAGCCTGTGGGGCAAATACCTTTTGTTCCCTGAATTGTACTGTATTGCATCATTTCGTTCCATTGGTAAAGCCCTCCGTATATACTACAGTAGCTTTCTGAGTTCGAATAGCAGTATTTCTCAATGGTTCCGTTATCGGTTTGGTCGGAAGTCCCGTTTATCATTGAGCCGATATTCAGGTTTTGCTTCATCCAGCATTGTGTACCGATCTGAACTGTGGTGTATTTTGTTCCGTCCCGGGAATCAGTCAAAGTATCCCCACAGGCCACAGGTACATATGGTTCTGCCGCTGTAAAGCTCAATTCATTTCCATAATTTGTTCCGGCAGAATTTGTAGCATAAGCTCTGATAAAATATGTAGTATCAACCAGCAATCCGGTAAGGTTACTAATAAACATTCCTATGCCAGTCCCATTCACTGTATGGGGATCTGCAATGGTTGGATTTCCGTGCGTATTCCAACATACTCCTCTGGCTGTCACAGGATTAGCGCCATCATTGCTTATGTTGCCACCACTGATTGCTGAAGTTGCCGTAATGGCTGAAACGGGATTGGTAGTAAGTAAGACCGGACAGGCTCCCCAGGTAGGTACACCATTGCAAAAGAAAAGGGATTGTCCGTAAGAGCCCGGCGGCAACAGAACCCAGGCATTTCCATTCCAGTATAGCATTTCACCCGGGCTTGTACCCGAAGGCATTGCATTTGAAGTATCGCCTGATCTTTCTGCATACAAGGCATAAGGTACTGATTTGAGCTGGCTGGTTCCCATTAACAGGAATTCGTTTCCACCGGTCGCATCCATTTCCACTTTGATAAAATAGGGTCCGTCAGCCCAGTTAATAAGCGAAAAATCACCACTTTCCACCATGCCATCACCTATACCTAAATTTACCAGACCAAAGGCATTGCTGGTAGCTGTATGTATCTCCGTATAAACGGATGATCCTGTAATACTACCTTGTAAAAGGGAGATCCGGAATTTCACATTCTGATTGGCAACAATCATTCCCGAACCATCCCTTACTACCGACTGGTAATTAAAAGAATGAGGTATCTGGGCGAAAGCATTCCCTGTGGTTACAACCACTAGAATCATTATAATCAATAACCGGGTGACATTTTTATTCATTTTTATTTTATTGATGTTTAAAGAGAATCCCTGACACAACGAACTGAAAATCCGCTCTTTAGATTGTCATCATGAACCATCATATCATTGATGTTGTAGGTCAGAATCTCCAGCCAGGCAGTACCCGGGTCATGAGTCGTACTACTCCACCATGCACCTTGATACCCAAGGTCGCTGAACGAACCATCGTTATTTCGCAAGCCACCCGGGAGGGCTGAAAGGCCACTTTCATTGGTGGCTCCGGTGTTGGGAGCATGCCATAGCCCTGTCCCCGCTTCAAGTGCCCCTGTAGTTTTTATCTTTCCTCCAGAAACATTTGGACCTCCAAGGAACATTATCAGCGTTGTAAACTCGGATTCTGAGGGGACATGCCAGCCTGTCGGACATAAACCACGCGGATCGCTGACACTGAAATAGTTATAGAGCTTCCCGTAGTTTATTCCGTTGTCAGGTAAATTGTTATAATCACAAAAAGCTCCTGAAGAGAGATTGCTCCATACTAAGTCATCCGTAACAATGGGTATTGATTCTCCATTTTTATAATGTGTTACCCGCAGGTTTTCTGTCATCCATACCTGTGTGCCTGCAAAAATTCCGTTATACAAATTTCCGTCAAAATCAGTGACTTGTATAGTACAGCCTCTCCAGGAAGGTGCATTAATGCAATACATCAATTGTTGTCCGTATGAACCAGGCGGGATTAAAACCCAATTTGACCCGTTCCAGTAAATCATCTCACCCGGACTGTTACCGGCTGGTAATGGAGATGAAGTATTTCCGGACTTTTCAGCATACAAAGCATAGGGGACTGAATTGATCCGGCTGGTACCCATGAGGAGATAATTGTTGCCACACGTCGCATCCAGTTCTGTTTTGATATAGTAAGAATCTGTTTCCCAGTTAATTGCAGCGAAATTTCCAAACAGGACATTGCCTTCACCAATGCCCAGGGTTACCAGTCCCAATGAATTGGTTGCAGCTGAATGCTCCTCAATGTAAACAGCGGACCCGGAAATGCTGTCCTGAAGTAATGAAATCCGGATGTTTACCTCTTGATTAACAACTTCAGATCCTGATGCATCGTGTATAATTGATTGATAATTAAAAGATTGCGGTACCTGAGTAAATGCTGTTCCTATGGAGATTACCAGAAAAAACAGCACAACCCGGGAAAGATATCTAGGTTTAGCCAATTCTGTAAATTAACATTAATAAGCTCTTAATGTCTTATGAATAGCGGATTTGATGAAATATTAACATGTAAACATATGCATACAAATATATCCTTCAATCAAAGGGAATCCTAATTTTTTTTGTTAATGAACAGTTAACGGATTGGATTTCAATTTTTCCCATTCCAGACCTCTTCCCGGACTTTGAAGATTCAAATTTTTATGAATCTTTTACCAGCTTCTGAGGGTTTATCCCATAAAAAAGGTGAAATTTCCATAATATTTATAAATTTGTGTTGATAATGAGTGATTAAGGTTGGGTTAGTAGAATGGATGTTGACTTGGAGACAAAAAAGAGAGATCGAAGGGCTGATATAATACAAAACCTCTGAATTTTTGCATTACGGAAAAGAAATTTGCAGAAAACCCCAACCAAACAAAACTTATTTCCTGTTAAATTGTTATAAGTAATATGTTTAACAAAAAAGAATAGCTATGAAAACACCGACAACTGCTACACTCGATAGCGAATTGCTTGAAAAGGTCGCCACCCGCCTGAAAGCCCTTACTCACCCTATGAGGATAGCTATCATTGATCTTCTGCTGGAGAAGGAAAAACTCACTGTGACGGAGATATACAAGCACTGTAAGATTGACCAGGCTTCAGCTTCCACCCACCTTAAAATATTAAAGGAAAACGGAGTGCTTTCTTCTGCAAGGGATGGAAAAATGAGGATTTATTCTGTAAACACAAAGACTTTGAAATCGATCATTGATTGTGTTGACAGATGCAATGCTGAGTAATTTTTCCGTTTAAGGTGAAAGTTATGCGGGTTGACAACGAGACTGATTCACTTCAGCCCGATTATTAATACTGTATCCCCTCTGACAGCCATATCTTATTGACTGCGGGGGGATAATTTAATGAATGCCAAGAATTTGTCGATGAAGGTTAAAAAAATCACCGAGGGTGTTTTTACAAACCTTAGCTATCAATAGTTATTAAGGGTCCCCCATTTGAGCCCTTCTCCCTTTCCTGCATCATATCACCAGGTAACCCTCTCATTTTCAATCAATTTTTCAGTTTGGACGTCAGCAATTCTTTGCACTTTCAGGGCATAGGAATAAAATTTTATCTTTGCTTAGATATAAAGGGCAACTCATAGTTTTATCTTTGAAAATTAATAAGTAGAAGGATCGGGAATGATCCCGGTTTGAGCGAAGTTACCAAAATAGTCAAAATTATTAACCCATGAACAGATCTTTTACCTGGCTGATTTTCATTGTTTTACTTACATTCGGGGCATGTGGCCATAAAGAGACGAAAATCACAATCCTCGCCCAACTTAAGGGGGGCAAAACTTTTGCCGTTCCAACGGGAACTGTCGCCGACCAGTTTGTACTGAAAAAGTTTCCGGATGCCGGCATTGAATATTACAACAGTGTGCTGGACTGTTCGATGGCCGTGATGGAAGGCAAAGCTGATGCTGCCGTGTATGACCAGCCTATTCTTAAGAACATAGCTGCAAAGAATGAAGGCTTGTATGTTTTGCCCGAACTGCTTTTCGATGACAATTACGGTTTTGCTGTGAGGCTGGAAGACAACGGGCTCAAGAAAAGTATTGACGACGTTCTGACCGGTTTAAAGGCTGACGGTACTTACGACCAGATGATGGGACGATGGTTCCCCGAAAAAGGAAATCCGGCAGCAATGCCCGCCGTCGCCCTCACAGGTGAAAATGGTGTTCTCCGGTTCGGAACTGCAGCTATTACAGAGCCGATGTCATTTTTCGACAGCAATAAAAAGATTGTCGGGTTCGATATCGAATTTGCCACTTATGTAGCCAGGAAACTGGGTAAACAGCTTGAAATAGTGGATATGGAGTTTGGCGCCATGCTTCCGGCCCTGATCGCAGGAAAAGTGGATATGATAGGAGCAGGACTCTCCATCACCGAAGAACGGGCAAAGAAGGTCCTGTTTTCGCAGCCCTATTACAAGAGCGGCATTGCAGCGGTGGTAATGGCCGGCAAGATCATCAGCCAACCCGGGACAGGTATGAAATTAAAGGGAATAAACGATATCAGGGACAAGCGTATCGGTGTCCTGCTGGGTAGCATCCACGACTCCTATGCCACCAAGAATTACCCAAAGGCTACGATACTTCAGTATCAGAATTTCTCTGATTTGCTATTTGCGCTTAATTCAGATAAGGTTGACGTGGCTTTTTCTGATCATGTAGCCCTGCCGGATGTTCTTAGCAAAAACCCTGAACTGGGGATTCTTGCACCTAATGTGTTCACTGTTCCTATCGCAGCCGGTTTTAACAGCGATAATGATGCACTGCGTGAACAATTTAACCTGTTTCTGAAGGAGATACATGGCAACGGGATTTACAATGATATGGTCAGCCGGTGGATTGACAAAGGTCTCACCAGTATGCCTGATATAAAAAGCAGTGGTACTAATGGTGTGCTTAGGGTTGGTGTGGCAGGCGATCTTGGATTACCTTTTTCCATCATACAGAATGGTAAGCTGGCCGGGTTTGACATTGAGTTGTCAACCCGGTTTGCCGCCAAATTAGGCAAGACCTTTGAGCCGGCCGACATGCCTTTTGGTAGCCTTATTGCCTCCATTTCTACCAATAAAATAGACATTATCACCAGTTCCATGATGATCACTGAAGAGAGGGAAAAGCAAATTGACTTTTCAGATCCTTATTACACTTCCGGAGTGTCGGTGATTGCAAAAAGGCAGTATATCGTGAAGCAGGACACCACCGGAACAGGAGGTCAGGTTACACAGGCAGACAATCAGGCCGGGAAACGAAGCTTTTTGGGGAAGGTCTCCAACAGTTTTTACAACAACATCGTATATGAAAAAAGGTACCTGCTTATCCTGAACGGACTCAGGGTCACCTTGCTGATCTCTATAATATCGACCCTGTTCGGGACACTTATCGGTGCCCTTGTATGTATGATGCGGATGTCGAAGAGACGATGGCTGGCGAATATTGCAAGGGTCTATATTTCGGTTATCAGGGGAATTCCAGTGCTTGTTTTGCTGATGATCGTCTATTATGTCGTGTTTTCTTCTGTGAATATCAATCCGGTTATTGTGTCGGTGATCGCATTCGGACTAAATTTCGGTGCATACGTTTCCGAGATTTTCCGCTCTTCTATCAGAAATATCGACAATGGTCAGCGGGAATCGGCCATAGCCGTGGGGTTTAGCAGTTTCCAGTCATTCAGGTATATCATCCTTCCGCAGGCTCTGCGTCCGATCCTGCCCGTTTACAAGGGTGAATTCATCTCTCTTATAAAAATGACTTCCGTTGTAGGATATATTGCCGTCCAGGACCTTACTAAAGCCAGCGACATCATCCGCAGCCGGACCTTCGACGCATTTTTTCCGCTCATCATGGTAGCAGTGCTTTATTTCGTGATCGCCTGGTTGCTGACACTGGCGCTTGATTACCTTGAGATATCAGCAGATCCTAAACAGAAACGTAACAAATCGACAAAGGAGGCCGCCTTATGATCAGTGTACAGCATCTTTCGAAACAATTTGGCAGGCTGGAAGTATTAAAAGATATCAATACTGAGATCCGCAAAGGAGAGGTCATTGCGGTGATCGGACCTTCCGGTTCCGGGAAAAGCACTTTCCTTCGCTGTCTTAACCTCCTGGAGACGCCGTCAGCAGGCAGCATCCTGATCGACGGAATCCCATTGCTTGACCGTAATACTAACGTACCTAAATTACGACAGCGCATGGGTATGGTTTTCCAATCGTTCAATCTCTGGTCGCACCTGTCGGTTCTCGACAACCTGACGCTCGGGCCGGTGAAACTGCTTGGAAAAAGCCGACAGGAAGCCGAGAAAAAGGCTATCGAATTACTCAGGCTGGTGGGGCTGGCAGAGAAAGTTCACAGTTTCCCCGATGAGTTGTCGGGCGGGCAGAAACAACGGGTTGCCATAGCGCGTTGCCTGTCGATGGAACCCGAGATCCTTCTGTTTGATGAACCGACTTCAGCCCTTGATCCTACGATGGTGAGCGAGGTGCTGGCTGTGATCCGCCGTTTGTCAAGGGAAGGGATGACCATGGTCATTGTAACCCATGAGATGGAGTTTGCAAGGAATACTGCAAGCCGGGTCTTCTTCATGGAGGAAGGAATGATCTACGAGGAGGGAAGCCCGGAACAGCTTTTTGACAATCCGGCCAGGGAGAAAACCAGGGCTTTTATCAACCGGATCCGGAGCATACGCTTTCACCTGACCAGCAATGACTACGATCTATACGCCATGCAAGGCGAGATGGAGACTTTTTGCGAGAAACACATGCTGGGCAGGAAGGTGAGCAACTATGTGCAAGCGGTTGCCGAAGAGGTTCTCGGGTTGATACCCGAAATCTCCGGCCTTAACCTGAGTCTTTCCTATTCTGAAAAAGAAGGCGATGTCATCATACTATGTGAAAGTCCCGGTGAGCCCTTCAACCCGCTGGAGGAAGGTGTTCAGGCAGACGACATCGGGATCAGGCTGATAAAAGGACGTTGCAAAAGCGTTGATTACCGGTACGAAGCCGGCAACAACATCTTGCTGCTTGATATACAGGGATCATGAGGGTTGATTAAAGGATTTTTTCAACATTCGTCAGCCACCTCTGTAAATAATTTTGATTTCAATGATCAAATGGAATACCCATGAGGTTATTATCATCTCTGTTGGTGAGTGCAAACTCATGGGAATTTCACTTTGTTTTAATCAGGACCTGATGTTGAACATCTTTTATGGATTCAAAACGGAGATGATATATTCCGTTCCGAACCACGGTCCCATTGTTATCTGTCCCATCCCAGCTGAAATGATGCCATCCTTGAGGCAGATTTTGAGAAAGTAATTCACGGATAAGCCGACCAGTTTCATCGTAGACCGAAATCCTGACCATTGATTGTTCTTCAGTGAAGAACCTGATCTCAGTGTTCCCGGAAAATGGGTTTGGTGAGAAAAGAAGATCTGATGATGCATTTGAAACCGTTAGCGGGGAATAATTGAGTTGTACTGAGTTTACCGGATTTCCATCGATATCGGCTATTTCACCGTCAATGATGGTCAACTGGAAAGGGGAGCTTTCGTTTGATCTGTTTCGGGTTTCTGCCATGAGATCGAGGAAAAGAACTGCCTCACCGGTCTGAAGTTCTTCAGGATGTAAGGTGAACCAGGAAATGCGCAAAACGTCCTGATATAAAGACCATACCAGGTTTTGATCATCTGAAGGAGCATATATGGAAAGTACTCTGGCCGGGAGTGAAGAAACATCGATAGTCAGGCTGACAGCGGCAGGACTGACTTGTGAAGTAACAGTCAGGGCAAGCCTCAGTTGCTGACCCGGCTGTACGTCAACAGGATTGCCGGGGGAAAGTTCAACAGCGTTTTGTTGTTTACCTGGAGGGTTATAGGAACCATTAACGTCACCGTAACAAAGTCCTTTAAAATTGGCCGTCACCATTTCAAAGCCTGACATCGATACCTGGGGAATCTCAAAGGCCCAGTCACCGGCCGGAAAACTGTTGATCATCCCTACAGAACGTCGCTGGGAAGCCAGGGCATCAATGGAATTGACAACGCCGGATCCATCCACATCAGCAGCCTTTTTCCTGATCCCGGTCAGGGTTGAAAGTCCGACAAAATGCTTCATAATCAGCAGGGCGTCTGTTGCATTAACTCCTCCCCAGGGTTTTGATGACGATCCAAATAAGGAAAAACTGCCATCCTGAAGGGTTGTTATTTCATAAAAGCCGGACGAAAGGGTACTATCCTGCCCAATTACAACACTGCCATTTTTCAATTTCACGCAAACCTGCGACAGGGGAGTCTGTGCTGTGTTGTCATATTTTACAATACCTGAAACAGTATTAGCCCCGACGGTAATATAGTCATTCAGTGTGAGCGTACTAGTCTGGTAACCATTGGTAACGGTCAATGTAACCGGAAAGAAACCCGGATTGGAATAAGTAACCACCGGGTTTTGAAGATTAGATGCTATGGGTGTTCCTCCCGGGAAGGACCACAACCATCCGATAGGAAAGCCGGTGGAAAAATCGGTAAAAGAAATGGGTTGTAATGGAGAAGTCATTGTAGTATCTGCCAGAAAACTACTTTCCAACAATTGGGGAAGTATCCCGAAGAATTCCAGGTATCTCCTCATCAGTTCATTCTGAGTCGAAGGAAATACTCCATCTGTGAGTCCACCAAATTCGAAAGAGGTGCCAATAGTTTTATACTGATTTGTTGAACAGAACACGGCAGCCCCATAGTCCGGTGACAGGTTCCTGAGAAACACGATGGCTACACTTGTATCAGCCGATTCCAAATGGTCCATATAGCTGTTTTCTCCTGAATAACCGATGGAAATACCTGCACCGGGAGTAGCGAACTGCCCTGTCAGAGTATTCATATCAGCGCTTCCGTCGGCCACACCGCTTATCATAAACAGGGAATGAAGGCTGGTTTGAGGATCATAGGCCCATGTATCCGAACCTTCCATATAGAGGTTCCCGCCATTGTTAAGGTAAGTGACCAGAGGCGATGCTTCGGTAGCGGAAAGCACGTGATTGTTGGGGTAGACGCCCAGGCAAATAAAGATGGAAGCGTATAAATTCAGATCAGAGGGCAGCGTTGTTTCCAGTTGACAGGAAATGCCGTTATTTTCGGCAGCCGACTGCATGGCTGGTGCAGAGTTGTTGTTACCATCCCAGTTGATGATGAGAACAGGGAACTGACCTATGATGGTACTCAAGGTTTCTTCAAGGCTGATCCCCATAGATGCAAGGAAATTTGCCTGAAGCTGGGCCAGATGGCCCAATTGAGTGGACGGATCGGCCGTTATTTCAAAGTCAAGGGTTCCTTCGGTCCCGGGAGGCAGGTCACCTAAAAACTGATCATTTCCTGAAATAATCAGGTAAGTGTCCTGGCTGGACAAATTACCGGTAATATCAAAAGCTTCTGAATTGCCGGAGTTGTGGATAAGGAGTGTTATAACGGCTGTTTCACCGGGATCAAGTTTCCCGTTGTTATTGCCTGAAGGATCTGAAATAGAATAAGAAACAAAGGACAACACCGGGGCGTAGGCAATACAGGTGAAACTCCCCGGCCAGGTATTTGTTCCGTTAGTAGCAGTAAATGAGAAATGGATCACATGGTTGTTAGGAATATCGTTGGCCGTTGTAAAAGCGAAGGCATCTGTAACGCTTGTTGTTCCGTTCTGCGGAATTGTACCAAAGAAGGCAGTATTATCCGTAATGGTAATATATGGATCGGCCGTGGTAAGGCTTACCACAACGTTATTGGCGAGCTGTAACCCAACATTCTGAATGGTAAAGGAGAGAAGGATATTCTCCCCGTAATCAACCAGCCCGTTGTTATTTCCGGAAGCGTCATTTACAAATGACTGGTTATAAATTATGTATGGCCCGGAAGCAGGAATAACAGGAATATCTGCCAGATAGGGGATGTAATTATAAGCTGAAACGGTGAGATTCAGTGTATCGATGGCTGAAAGGGGGCCGGTAAATACAATAGTTGCCGATCCTCCGTTCACCAGGGCAGTTCCCAGGATTTGGCCATTCAGACATATACAGACTTTTGCTCCTTCCACATTGCAATTTACCAGGAACTGAGAACTTCCCATAAAAGCATTGGGGTTATGGGTTACCGTCATAGACAGGGGTGTTGTTGTTCTCACCATCAGGGACGGATCACCAAAACAGTTCCAGGTGTCAGTCATATCGTAGCCGTCCGTTCCATAAGTGTCATTCATCTTCATGCATCCGTTCATTGAGATTCCGCCAAAGGTCCGTTTGATGTTACCCGGGTAGCTCTCTGTGAGGATGCTTACCATTTCATCCTGTCCTTCCATGGGTGGGTTCCAGCTTTGGTTGATGGTGGACATCAGGGTGGCCACAGCACCGGTAAGCTGATCGCCCTGTCTGGCTCTGAGCCAGGCTTCCGCAAAGCAGGTAGTTGCAGGAAAATTACCGTTTACACAGGCTACCGACCAGATTATGGGGAGCATCCCGTTATTGGTAAGTGTATTTACCTGGGTATTCGAAAATCCTGAAGTGCCCCAGGACACGTCGCTCCCGTGACCGCAATAAAGGATGATGCCGACTCCGCTGTTGATCTCATTGGAAACCATTGTAGTTGTTGGATTCCCGGCAGCATCCACCCCTCCCTGGCTGCCATCATAGAGTTCGGAACAACCGGAATATGAATAATTAAGCAGTTGTGACCTCAGGTTCCGGATATGCTGATAATCATATTCCGCATCATCACCCGGCCCCTGATCTGAGGCAACCCCTATTCCTTTTTCCAGCCAGATTCCGTTTGATACCGGGTTCATTTCATAAAGAAGAACCTTTTCTACCTGAGTCTGAACGTGTAAGGCAGTCTCTGCCGAAAACCTGCCGACAAAGAGATCAGGGTAATGATCATTTCCGGCAACATATCCGTAGGTGTTATCAGAAGGACCGGCCGCAGCCATAAAGGTTGGCACCTGGGCATTATCACCAACGAGCAGCAAGTAAGTTAACCCGTTCTCCTGGTAAAAATTCTGTACAAAAGTCTTGATATTGGCTGCGGTACCCAAGGTTGCCACATCCACCACAGTCACCGGTATTCCAAGGCGGGTTTTCCAGTTTACAAAATCCTGAAGGTAGGGTATGAAAGAACCATAACTGATGATAAGCATATTCCCCTCTTCCGACAGGGGAGTATAATCTGGTACTGCATAGTTCAGGAACTGGTTATTATAGATCTCGGAAAATTCAGTCTGACAAGCATGAACCGGCTTCTTCCGGAGTAGTGGATTTATTCCTTCTCCTTCTTTACTGAGAAGGGTTACATAGATTTTATAATAAACCCTCAACACCCTGGTGACCGGGTTATACAGGAATGGATGAATGATCACCGTCTGGCCTCTGACATCCCTCAGGATAAAAGGTTCGCGGGTTTCACACAACTTTCCCGGGAACCATGCATTCTGATGATATGATCTGGCATAAGTATAAACCACATCATCAGGATCATTATCCCTGCTCAAATTGCCTTTCGAAGGGGCAATCAATATATCATAAAAATCACGATATAATGCTGAATCTATTCTCAGATCGGTTAATCCCTGATCTGGAATACATAAAGAAAAAGTCACTTTAGGCAAATCAGGGTCACCTTGTGACAGGAGGGGAGTGGTTCCGGCCAGGGTGACAGTGTAGGTTTTTTCTTTTCCGAGATTAACGGGATTGAGTAAAAAACCAGGTAATGAGATACTTACACTTGTGTGGCCCGGTGTTCCGGAAATTAATTTTACGGAAACCGGGGATGGAGTATCGGAGCCAACAGGAATCCATTTGCCTCCCTGTGAATAACTGAACCATCCGCAAAGGATTAACAACAACCATAATTTCTTAGTCATTGGAAGTGGGTTTTTATCGTTGAATGAAATAGTACCGTCCGAAAGTTAGTGAAAAATATTATCGGAATTTAAGACTTTGTTTACGCCTGAGGTAAATCTCATTAAACCAATTATATATCTCATCAGTATCATAAAGGTTCCAGATGCCGTGATGGCGGTTTTCCAGGCGGGAATATCTAACATCACCGGAACACTGAAGGAGTCGTTTGACTAGCCTGTCGGTATGTTTTACCGAAACAAGCCCGTCATTTACGCCATGAATGGCCCAAACGGGTATGTGCCTGATCTTGCAGATGTTGACCGAGTCTTTACAACTTCCGCATAAGGGAACGATGCCTTTGATACGTCCGGGAAAATCCATGGCCACTTGCCAGGTTCCAAATCCACCCATACTGATCCCGGTAACAAAAATGCTGGCTGTGTCGATCCTGTATTTTGAATAAAGTTCAATATAGAGCGAGTCGAACCAGTTGTCGGTTATCCACAGTTTATTGGACGGGCATTGGGGACAAACGACGACGAAATCAAAATGCTTGCCTTCAGCGATCAGCTTCGGGGGGCCCCATTCCTTCAGCAATTCAAGGTTGTTACCCCGGTGAGAGCCTCCATGCAGGTATATCATCACCGGAAAGGTACTGTCAGAGTGACTTTTATATGCATCAGGAAGATAAATTAGGTATTTGTAGCGTACTTTTGATTTTACCTTTACCTTTCCCTGTGCATAAAGCATTGAAATACACGACAATAATAAGATGCCCTCAATTATTTGTTTGATCATGTAACTCTCAGATGAATTGGATAATTCCTGATTGTGATTCGTTCATGCTCCAAAAATAACCTTCTTTCTCCGGATTCTGATTCCTGACAATAAATCTGAACATGTGTTAAGTCCATGTTAATTCACTTGACATAGGTGTAACGTAGTGTTACATTTGCATAATCTATAATAAGTCTAAATAAAAATAACATCATTCTTAAAACAAATAAGTCATGAAAACACTAATTTCTGTCTCAGTAGTCTTTTTGCTTTTGTCGGCATTAACAGCCCCGTTCAGATTATCTGCACAAGCTCCCAACCCCCGTTACAAAGGAGAACTTCTTGTTAACCAATGGGTTAACAATATGGTTACTTCTGCGGACCCCCGTTATTTCCCCCATATCAGGATTAAGTCCAATAAGATCGATAATGATTCAAGTATATTCTGGTCTAACCCGGTAAATACAAACATACCCAAATTCAAACGCGGTCGTTTGAACAAACCCGTCAAACTGGAAGAATAACCTCCGATCCAATATAGGGTGGAACAGAAAGCAGGATTATAATTTCTTTTTCCGGACGATAAAATCTTTAATCTCCCTCAATAAGATCATCGGGATTAACCTTTTTGCCACGCCTGAAAGATGTTTTAGGATCCTGCTTTTTGTTGGGGGGGAGTTTATGTTTTCTGCTTTGTTCTTTAACCAGTTTGGCTTTCTGTTTTTTTGAAATTTTCATAATAGGAATATCCATGTAGAAAGTTAAGCAAAGATATATCAGAAGCAAGCATTTTCCTTAAGTTTTATCAATCCGGGTGGAATCAACCCGGTTAATCATAGCATAGAACACCGTATATTCGTAACCTATGCGATGTTATCTGATTTTGCTTTCTTTTCTTCTGTTCCAGCTTAACAATTCTGCGGCCATTTTTCCCTTTTGGAAGGTTAGAAATTATTCGGTAAATGAGGGACTTACACAAAATTCTGTGCAATGCTTCTTTCAGGATACTAAAGGATATATCTGGATTGGGACAGGTGATGGGTTGAATTTACTTAACGGGAATGACATCATTCCATTCCGTGCCCAGACCACAGACAGTTGTTCGTATACCCATAAAGCTGTAAGGGGAATTGTTGAAGATACCAAGGGGAACCTTTACTTTGGTTCTGAGGATGGGTTGATCATATACAGGAACCGCAGCTGCTTTATGAATGTTGCGGCCCTTAAAAACGAATCCGTGATCCCTGTTACCATAACCGGGAAGGGCGTTTTTTTGTGGATTCAGTGTAAAGGTCTTTACCTCTTTGATCCCGGCAGTAACCGACTCACTATGGTTGACCCGGTTTTCTCAGCGTTTTGCCATGAAAAGGGCATAGGGCTGACCTGGATCCATCGTTTAGGAAGAACGGATGACTGGCTCATAAACACCAGTGAAGGGTGTTATATGATGACGACAAAGGGTTCAACCGGTAATGTCAACATTGAAAAAGCTGATCAACTGAACCAATCAGCAGTACATCGCGATCAATTCGGCAGCATTTGGGTGATCAAAAAGGAAGGATTATTTCTGCTGGGAAATGATAAAAAACTAAAAAAGATTGCCCGGCTTCCTTCACTAATGGTCCATTATAGAGTAAATGGTTTTTCTGAACCCGATCCCGCCACGTTGTTAGTCGGAACTTACGGTTCAGGTCTGTGGCTTATTGATAAGCAGACAGGAAAAGCAGTAAAGGTCATCCGTGAAGGGCTTAACTTTTCAAACAAACCTGCTGAACTGATTACCTGCCTTTTTACCGATTTAAATAACAACATCTGGATAGGTACCGACGGAAACGGTGCGGAAATATTCCGCAAGGAGGAAAATCTATTTCCTCACATACACTCTCTTCCATGGACGGATATTGACCTGGGGTCTGGTTTTTGTAAGACCTTTACCTATCTGAACAGCCATCAGATCCTGATATGTTGTTATAATTCTCTTCCTCAGGTCCTAAATCTTGATGATTACTCGATAAAAACAGTGCAGGTCCCAGCCTTTTTTCAACAGAAAAGCAGCCGGATCATTGGGGTTATCTGCCGGGACCAAAAAATCCTGCTGGCCGGTGATGACGGGCTTTGGCAGGCCTCCTTCTCAGAGAAGAACGGGTTCATCCGTTTCAACGATATACGGGAGCTGACCCGTCAGAGAACACACCAATTCTTTAAAATTGAACAAAATATCTGGATTTGCAATGCAGAAAGGAAACTCCATGAGATTTCCTATTCAGCCGGCCAGTTCAGGATCAGTCATACAGTAAGTACATGGGACGGAATTGCCGTATCACCGGTAGCCGGTTCAGGCGGTAAAGAGGTATTTATCAGCAGAAACAATTATATTCTCCGGACACACTGGCCTGTGACAGGGAATATTGATACTATGCCGGTGATCACGCTCCCCAGTGAGGTGAGCAAAGTCTTCTTCATCCGGAATACCTTGCCCTTGGGAACCCTGGTCGGTACAAATTCAGGATTGTTTATATATAATAAGGAATACCGGCTAA
This sequence comes from Bacteroidota bacterium, assembly GCA_026391855.1. Taxonomy (GTDB): domain Bacteria; phylum Bacteroidota; class Bacteroidia; order Bacteroidales; family CAIXZF01; genus JAKLIX01. The sequence continues at coordinate 35,942 of JAPLDE010000021.1, forward strand.
TGAAGCATTATTCCATGGTTAATGGGCTGAATAACAACTATATATATACCGCCATTCCTGATCAGCAGGGCCGGTTATGGTGCAGTTCCAATGGTGGGATCAGCTGTATTGAAATGAAGATTAATAAAATCCGGAATTTTGGTGTAAGCCAGGGTATCCAATCGCCTGAATTCAACTCGGGAGCATACCTGGAAGGGTCTGACGGATCCCTCATTTTAGGGGGTATCCAGGGTTTTAATATCTTCTATCCCTCCGTCATAATCTTTCCTGAAATTCCGGCCCGAACGGTTATAACCTCCTTATCGGTTAATGAGAACCCGCTTCCTGGAGATGCTCATGGGATGACAGTTGGTGGCGTCTTCAGCAGTAAAATGAATAACTGGTGGTTCCAGGTTGTACGATTGGATTATTCCCTCCCGCAGTCCAATAAATATGCCTTTCTGCTGGAGGGATATGATGAAAAGTGGATCTCTGCAGGCACCCTTAACAATATCCGTTATCAGCGACTTCCTCCCGGTAAGTACCGTTTACTGGTAAAGATCACTACTGCAGATAACCAATATGGCCCTGACGTTATTTATGTCTTTACGATCAGTTATCCTTATTATCAGACCTGGTGGTTTATTTTACTTGTTATTGCATTGATTTTCTTTATTTTACGTTTCATTATTCGTATTTATCTCAGAAACAAATATCTTCACCGTATCCATTCGCTGGAAAAGGAAAGGGCCATTCAGGCTGAAAGACTGCGGATTTCCAAAGACATGCACGACGATATTGGCACAGGCATTTCCCAGATCGCCATTTTAAGTGAAATAGCAAAGAAAACTGCTTCACAGCCCGAAACAAACCGTTCCGTCCTTGATAAGATCTCCAAAGTGGCAGGAGAACTGATCGACAACATTTCCACCATGATCTGGATTACAAAAACAGAGTATGATAACCTGGAAAGCCTGCTTTATTATCTAAGGGAATATGCCGGATCTTTATTCGAGAATACAATCATTATGGTTGATTTTCAGGTACCTGAAGAAATTCCGAAACAACCGTTGCATAACCAGGTCAGAAGAAATATCTTTCTCATTTACAAAGAGATACTTAATAATATCCTGAAGCATTCCCATGCCAAAAATGTATATATTCTGATGGAATTTTCACAAGGTCAGTTGCATCTTCATATTACGGATAACGGGGTTGGTTTTGATATAACAAGGGAGAAATTATTCCATGAAGGATTAAAAAACATGAATAAAAGAGCCGCTGAAAGTAATGGCAGTCTGATGATAAAAAGTTCCCCGGGAGAGGGAACTACCGTTGAATTAAGCTGTACGATAAATTCACACAAAAATGTGAATCAAAAGGGATGAAGGAAAGGTTACATTTACCGTTCATGGAACCAAAGGCATTCATTCGGGTAGTAATTGTTGAAGATCAGGAAGATATCCGTAACGGCCTGGCCATGATCATTAATTTTTCAGAGGATTTTCAATGTGTCGGGACTTTTGAGGACGGGATCACAGCCTTGCAAGGCATCCCGGTCCTTCACCCTGATGTAGTCCTGATGGATATTGATATTCCCGGCAAGGACGGAATTCAGGTCATTTATGAGTTAAAACCGGTAGTTCCTGATACACAGTTTATGATGCTTACCGTTTTTGAGGATGATGAAAAGATCTTTCTGTCCCTCAGAGCCGGAGCCAATGGCTATCTGCTAAAAAAAACCTCGCCTGCCAAACTGCTCGAAGCAATTAAAGAAGTGTATGATGGTGGTTCGCCCATGAATTCCCAGATTGCCCACAAAGTGGTGGCATACTTTCAGCACTGCCCTGAAACACGGGCCAACGATTACAGTCTTACAAACCGGGAGTTCGAGATCATGGAACTGATTTCTAAAGGATACCGTTACAAGGAAATCAGTGACCGGCTCCATGTCAGCCTGGATACTGTTCGCAGCCACATAAGGAATACTTATATCAAGCTCCAGGTAACCTCCAAAGTGGAAGCCATCAACAAAATCTTCAGGTTCTGATTTCCTGCCTGCTGATTCCACCGGTTTCGGACAGTAACTTTAAAAAATCATCCTTTTATGTGATTGCTGCCTGCAGCACATGCCTCTATTTTTGTTGCAAAACCTATTCTAACATTTAATTTAACCGTATTATGAAAAAGACAATGCTGTTTTCATTATTAATGATAACCCTCATGGTTATCGGTTTGAATGCTTCTGCCCATGTTTGGAGAGTCAATGCTGCTCCGGGTGCCAGCGCCAATTTTACTTCTTTACAGGCAGCTCACGATGCTGTAGGTACTGTTAATGGCGATACTATCTATCTTGAAGGTTCTGCTTTCTCCACAGGTGGACTAACCTGTAGCAAAAAACTTATCATCATTGGAAGTGGCTATTTCCTCTCAGAAAATCCACAAACCCAGGCTAATACCTACCCAAGTACTATTGATTACTATTTTTACTTTAACCCGGGGAGTGAGGGTTCAAAAGTCATGGGATGCTACTTTACTAATGCTATTTATTTATACGTGAGCAACATAACGATTGAAAGGAACCTTTTTGCCTATGGAAACAACATGCTTTATGGATATAGTACCAATTTGGACAATATCAGGATTATTGATAATTATTTCAGTGCGTATTTTCCGCAATGGTATGCAATTTCTTTCCCATACGCATGTACCAACATATTAATATCGAACAACTACATTGGCGGGGGCTTAAATTTGGGGACTGAGTTCCAGGGTTTTATAACCAACAATGTGTTAGAAGGATATATTACTATTTACAACGCCACATTCACCAATAATATCAGCACTAATAATCAATATGTTGCATACAATAGCGTGGTAACATATAATATCGGCAACAGCACCCAATTTGGTGATCAAAACGGGAATCAACAGAATGTTGTTATGACCGATGTTTTCGTGGGCGCTTCCGGAAACAGTACAGATGGAAAGTGGGAACTAAAACCGGGTTCTCCTGCTATTGGTGCCGGTGAAGGCGGTGTCGACTGCGGAATGTTCGGCGGTTCCTATCCCTATGTATTGAGCGGCATGCCTGCGATTCCGGCAGTTTACTACTTTAATGCTCCCTCGCTGCCTACAAACACCATCAATGTGAGCATCAAAGCCAAATCTCATAACTAAAAAAAAGGGATCTTTATTCCCCTTGTTATGAAAAGATTTAGCCAATTAAACAGCCATTTACCCTGCGCAATGAACAGGATCATACTCCTGGTTGTATTGATACTGATGGGTATGGGAAATTTGAGATCACAAAACATCACCGGGGTCGAATATTTTTTCGATACGGATCCCGGTTTCGGAGCCGGAAATTCTATTCCGGTTGTGGTCCCGGCACCCAACCTAAGCAGTTTCAATCATTCCATCAGTGTATCCGGCCTGCCCAACGGTTTTCACCGATTGTTCATCAGGGCCAGAGATGAAAATGGAAGATGGAGCCACACAAAGTATCAGGCATTTTTAAAAACAACCGTGGTTGTTACCAGTGCTGAGATTGTTACGGCCGAATATTTCATCGATACCGACCCGGGAATGGGTAACGGAACCCTGATTCCGGTTACACCGTCCTCTCCGAATGCAGAGCTCTCATTCAACATTGATATAAGTAATCTTCCGCAAGGGATCCACCAACTGTTTGTACGGACCAAAGACCAGTACGGGCATTGGAGCCATTCCCAAAAACGGGCATTTCTCCGGGAAATCGTCATCCTGCCTGCCACCATTGTGATAGCGGCTGAATATTTCATCGACACCGATCCCGGTTTCGGAGGGGGAGCATCCATCCCAATCAACCCTTCGGCTAACCTGACATTGGATGCCAATATTGATATCACTGGTTTCAGTCCTGGATTTCACAACATTTTCATCAGGGTTAAAGATAATTATGGACGCTGGAGCCTGACTCACAAAAGGGCCTTCCTTAATGAAAGCATCGTGATCGGCAACCCCAAGGTCCAGGGTTTGGAATATTTTATCGATACTGACCCTGGTTTTGGCCAAGGGCAACCGATACCGGTTACGCCTGCAGTCAACCTGACCTCGGTAAATCATGTTATCGATATTTCGCAGCTTAATACCGGGTTTCATAAACTTTTTATCCGTGCCAGGGATGACAAAGGCTGCTGGAGTCTTACCCAATTCAGGAACTTCCTCAAACAGCTTGTTCCTGTGAGTAATAACAAAGTGGCTGAAGCAGAGTATTTTATTGATTCTGATCCTGGTTTTGGGAATGGAAACCAGGTGGATATTTCGCCGGATACCAGTCAGGCAGAATTGTCGTTTATTGTGGACCTTACCAATGTTCCCGACGGATTTCACAAACTGTTTGTCCGTACCCGGGATGACGAAAATCATTGGAGCCATACCAAATTTCAGGCTTTCTACAAGAATCAAACGGGACCCGATAGTTTGCCTAACCTCGTGTATGCAGAGTATTTTCTGGATACCGACCCCGGGACAGGAAACGGGCATTCCATCAGTTTTAATCCGGTCCAGAACATTCCCTTTGTTGCTTTCCAGCTCGATCTTGCCGGCGTGGAATTCGGCCAGCATTTTCTTTATGTCAGAACAAAAGATGCTTTTGGTAAATGGAGTCTGACAACACGTGATACCATATTTTATTATCTCGACTCATTACCCACCGCTGTGCTGAATGGTCCTCCGGGATTTTGCCAGAACGTGGCCGGTGAATTTGAAGTTAACCTCACAGGTACGCCTCCCTGGACCCTGGTCATCAACAATGGGTTTACCGTGGATACCATTTACAACATCCTCACCAGCCCGTATATTTTTACCGTAAACCCTGCTTCAGCAGGTGCAAAAACCGCCAAAGTGATAAAAGTTCAGGATGTGTATTATACCGGTCTGTATACCGGAATTCCCATTGAATATGAGGTACATCCGCTACCGGCGACTGCCGGAACTATCCAGGGACCCCAGGTCCTTTGTAAGGGAAGCGGCCAAAACTGGTACTGGATTAATCCGGTTGCCTATGCAACCTCTTATTCCTGGACTTTACCTGCTGGTGCGGTCATTACAAATGGTCAGAATTCAAGCAGCGTAAATATCAATTTCTCAGATGTAACCGGATCAGGTTCAATCCAGGTATATCCTGTAAATGGTTGTGGACAGGGTACACCCTCTTCCCTTTACGTGGAAATAAAACCTTTACCTGTGGTAAACGCTGGTCCCGATGTGTATATCCCTTATCAGGATACTACCTTGCTAAACCCCACCATTACAGGTGGTTCTGATCCGTATTCGTTTAGCTGGAGCCCCTGGTACTATGTCGGCAATGCTTATACGCAACAAACCCTGGCTTTTCCTGCTGTTACGACAGCTTTTACATTGAATGTGACTGATTTATATGGCTGCCAGGCTCAGGACCAGGTTACCGTGTTTGTAGGAGCCATCCCTGGTGTTACGTTAACCGGGATTTTTACTTACAAGAATAACCTGAATACCCCAATGAACGGGTCTACCGTTTTTCTGAAGCAGGGAAATATTGTGGTAGATTCAACCACAACAGGAACTTTTGGTGAGTATTCACTTACTGACATTGCAGAAGGATCTTATACTTTATCGGGGAGAACTACCAAACCATGGGGGGGTGTAAATGCTTCCGATGCCTTATTGGTAATGAAACATTTTGCCGGACTTGCCTTTTTGACGGGTTTGAATATTCAGGCTGCAGATGTGGATAAATCAGGATATATCAATGCGGCTGATGCGTTGAACATTGCCCGGAGGTATACAGGAATTATCAATATTTTCGTGGCAGGCGACTGGGTAGCAGATAAGAAAAACCTTTCTGTTCCGGCTTCAGGATCCATGAACGGGAACCTCCAGGCACTGGTCGTCGGGGATGTTAACGAATCCTATATTCCGGAAGCCCGTCTGAGTCGGGAAGTGGAGCTTGAAAGGAAAGGCTGGTTCAATCTCCCTCCTGGGAATGAAACTGAGATCCCTGTCATATTGGAGCAGGATCTGCAACTTGGCGCAGTTTCCCTGGCACTGGATATCCCTAAAGGAATAACAGTTGAGGATGTATTGAACCAAAACCACTTGCAGGCTACTGATCCGATTGTTTTTAATAACAATGGAAATCAACTGAGAGTAGCCTGGTATAGTCTGAACCCCATACAAATCCGTTCAGGGGAGGTGTTATTCTGGCTAAAAATCAGATATTCAGCAAATTGCAGTGATGATTGGAGAATTTCGAATGAATCATCACTGGCTGATGGAATGGGACAAACCCTCTCACCGGTTACAGTGATAATTCCCAGGCTACAACACTTTAGCAACAGCTTTTCTCTGGGTGAAAATGCACCCAATCCCTTCTCAACCAATACAGTTATCCAATTTACTTTACCGGATGACTGTAAGGTAAATCTGAAAATCTGCAACTCCCTGGGGCAAGAAATAAGTACCCTTGTTCAAGAGCCCCTGGCAGCTGGTACACACAATATTCTGTTCGAAGGAGGAACCCTTCTTTCCGGTATCTATTATTGTATTCTGACGGCTCAAACAGGCACTGATCAGTATTCAGCTGTAAGAAAACTGGTTCTAAACCGGTAAGCTTTGTTCATGACTTAATACTAAAGGGGGTGCCTCAGAAATGAGCGCCCTCTTTTTTAATTCAGCTGTGAAATGTCAGAGGGGTCATAAAATGTTGTACCTTAAAAAAAATTATGATTATGTGTTTTTCAGCTGGTGCAAGTTTCAGTGCAAGTGCAGTAATTTTGTTGATTGGAGTGATTGCGGTCACTGAAGCCAAAACAAAACCGTTTCGGTATTTTGCGGTTATTCCGTTGCTTTTTGCCATGCAGCAGGGAATCGAGGGGTTACTCTGGCTGGTATTGGAATCGGGCCGTTACGAGGGCTGGAAGCACATCCTGACTCATTCCTTTCTGCTGTTTGCCTACGTAGTATGGCCTATCTACATTCCTTTAAGCATGCGCATGCTCGAAACCAGTAAAAAGCGGAGAAAGCTCCAGGGTTATCTGTTAGTTACAGGCATTATTGTCTCGGCGGGTCTGGTTTATACTATGATCTTTCAGAATGTTCAGGCGATGATCAGTGACTACCACATTGATTACACTTTCGATTTTCAAATGGGTTATACCTGGATCACTAATGGCATATATCTCCTGCCAACTGTTGGTTCTATGTTGTTTTCCAGTGTTAAAAGGGTATGGATCATGGGGGTATTCAACCTTCTTGCTTACCTGTTTACGAAATTCTTCTTCTTCGGGTATGTGGTTTCTATTTGGTGCTTTTTCGGCGCTCTGATCAGCACCATCGTGCTGTGGATCATAATGATAGAAAGGAGGAAGGCGGAGAGTTCTGTTAGGGTAAAGATGGAAGATAACAATCAAGCAACCGGATAATTTTTACTTCCAACAGCACATCAACACATTAGCATATCAGCCTATTCTCACTCCCCAGCCTCAACCGTAACGGCTTGACTTATAGCAGATTCACCTCCGTCTTTATAAACAACCTTCAGGGCATACTGGTATTTTCCTTTACCCATAAAGTCATCGTCAGTAAAAGTTAGATTTCCCGATTCAACAGTTCTATAGGCCATCAGGGCAGATCCATTTACCGACCGGTAAATCAGGAAGTAATACTTTCCCTCTTCAGTGTAATTCCAGCTGAGCATTAATTGTTTCTTTTCTTTCCAATAGCTTGCCTTCAGATTAGTTACACCCTTTCTTTTGCCGGTGTCGAATGTTTTGATCTGCAATGGATTTGCATATCTGGATTTATGTCCTGAGCTATCGTAGGCAGCCAGCGTAAATTCATAGAACATTTTGGATTTCAGCGATTTAACTGTATAACTGCTGACCTTCTGATTAACCGGCCATTCCGCTTCCCGGATCCAATCCGGGCTCCCGGCCTCCCGTTTATAGAGTACATGTTTGAGGACATCATTGCTGGTACTGGGGATCCATGACAGATATACGGAAGTTTCGCTGACTTTATAATCATTGAATACCGGGGGTATGGGAGGGATTGCATCGGGTCTCATAACAGTCAGGATATCAGACACTTTGGAATGATTGAAATTCCTGTCGACTGCTACGATCCTGTAATAGATCCTTTTAGAGAGTGTCACTTTTTTAATGGTATCGATATACATGGTATCCTTTACCGGGTATGGAGTAAGGTTTGAAAACTCATGGTTTAGGTCATTGGCAAAGAAAACACGGTAGCCTATGATGTCTTTATCAGGTCCCAGTTTCCAGCGGAGGGTGACAATTCCGTTCGTGTCGGAAGAACCTCTCAATCCTGTAGGTTTTACCGGAGGAATGGAATCGATCAGGATACCATAGGCTGTGATGGAAGAAGAAATATTTCCGGCCGTGTCAAAGGCATCTACAACATAGTAATTATCTCCCAGCGGGTTAGGATGCTCGTCAATATATTCAGTGGCAGAAGGAGGAAGGACCTTATCCCCGAAAGGCTCGAAAGGGCCGTTTACGTTG
>JAPLDE010000084.1 GCA_026391855.1 Bacteroidota bacterium
CAAGTCTCCTGAGTCAACGGTCCATTCATGGTCCAGAATCTTCACTTTTTTCACCTGTTCTGTTTTATCAAGGGTTTTATTGATATCGTTGATTTCTTGCATGATCCGCTTATACACCAGGGGATTGGAGGCAATCTCAGTGTTGGTATGGATGGAAATACCTTTCACTTTTGCCCAGTTACGGATATGTTCGAACCCCGGAATGATGAGTGCAGACGGGAATGCCTGATTTTCGCCGATAATGATCACGTTTTCGATAAATGGGGATTCTTTGAATTTGTTCTCCAGGGTTTGAGGAGCGATAAATTTTCCACCGGAGGTTTTAAAGATCTCTTTTTTTCTGTCGGTGATCTTCAGGAAGATCCCATCTTCCAGCAGGCCGATGTCTCCGGTATGGAACCATCCCTCAGGGTCGATCACTTCCCGTGTGGTTTCAGGCTGTTTAAAATAGCCCGTCATCACACCGGGTCCCCTGGCCAGGATTTCTCCGTCATCGGCAAATTTGACCTCAACCCCGGTCATTACCGGACCCACCGTTCCAATCCGGGCACCCTCAACAACGAAAGTATTCACTGCAATAACCGGAGATGTTTCTGTAAGGCCGTAACCCTCAATCATTTGGATGCCGGCTGCCCAGAATACATGGGCCAGCCGTGGCTGAAGGGTGGCTCCCCCTGAAACAATGATCTTAATGTTGCCTCCCAATCCCTCTCTCCATTTTGAAAAGACCAGAATATCAGCAATTTTATGCCGGATCCTGAACCAAAAAGAATTGTGTCCATAGAGCTGGTAATGGTACCCAAGGTTCACCGCCCAGAAAAAGACCTGTTTCTGAAGGTATTTCAGGTTTCGTCCCTTGTTAATGATCTTGTCATAGAATTTCTCAATCACCCTGGGAACAGCGCAGAAGATCTCCGGTTGGGTTTCCTTCAGGTTTTGCGCAAGTGATTCAGTCTCAGAATAATAGATCGAGATTCCAAGGTTCTGGTACATGTAATTAAGCATTCTCTCGTAGATATGGCAAAGCGGCAGAAAACTCACCGCCCTGGTAACCAGGTTCTTCGGGAGTATATCGGAAACGCCCTTTACATTAAAAACAAAGTTGCGATGGGTGATCATTACCCCTTTCGGGTTTCCGGTCGTTCCCGAAGTGTAAATGATTGTAGCCAGGTCCTGTTCTGTAATTTTATCGCTGATTGTTTTCATTTCTTCCGGCCTGGGTCTCCGGATTCCCATACCGATCAGCTCTTTCACCGTTTTCAGCCCTTCAATCGGGTCGACAGAAAAAACCTCCCTGACCGAAGGAACATCGGCCACAACCGAGGCCACCCGCTGGTAAATATCCTTATTCGAAACAAAGACGTATTTTACTTCTGCATCTAAAAAAATATACTTGAAGTTCTCGGCACTGATAGTAGGGTAAATAGGTACCTGAACCGCCCCGATCTGCATCAGGGCCATGTCTATAAAATTAAACTCCGGACTGTTCTTTAAAATGGTGGCAATATTGTCCCCTTTCTGAATGCCCATTTCAAGGAATATGGCACTCAGTGCATCGGCTGACTCAACATAATCTTTCCCCGAGTATATGATCCAGTCTCCTTTCACCTTCCCTGAGAGAACATCCTGTTGTTGGTGGAATTCCCCTCCGGGACGGTATTTATCCAGCAGATCGAACAAACGGGTAAATGACGGTTCATTCATGGCAAAGGGTTTAGATGGTTGAATATTGATGTTATTCAAAAAGTCTTTCAATAGTATCCTGGTACTTCAGCGATATTAAGTCTCTTTTCAGTTTTAGGGAAGGAGTCAGTTCCCCTTCGTCAATGCTCCATTCTACGGGCATCAAGGCGAATTTCTTTATCTGTTCTGTACTTCCCAGCGTTTCGTTCACTATTTCAACCTCTTTCTGAATTCTTTTCCTTATAAGCGGGTTCCTGGCCATTTCCTGGTCGGTGCTGTATTCTACTCCTTTTACCTGGCACCATGATCTCAGGTATTCAAAATTAGGGGCGATCAGGGCAGCGGCAAATTTCCGGTTTTCTCCCACCACCATGATGTTGTCGATGAATGGGCTTTCCTTCATTTTGTTTTCCACCACCTGGGGAGCGATGTATTTCCCGTTTGAGGTTTTAAAGATCTCCTTTTTACGTCCGGATATCCTCAGGTGCCCATTGGGTTCAATAATACCAACATCACCGGTATGAAGCCATCCCTCCTCATCAATGATCTCGCGGGTCATGCCGGTGTCTTTGTAGTATCCCAGCATAACATTAGGTCCTTTGCACAACACTTCCCCATCCTCAGGGATCTTCACCGTAACATTTTTCAGTACAGGTCCCACACAGCCAAACGTAATCCCTCCTTTTTCCCTGGTGCTTACGGCGATTACCGGCGATGTTTCGGTCAACCCGTATCCTTCATAGATCTCGATGCCTGCTGCCCAGAACACCCTTGAAAGTCTTGGCTGAAGCGCAGCACCACCGGAAACAATCAGTTGCAGCTTATTGCCCAGGGCATTCCGCCACTTTCTGAAAACCAGCAGATCAGCCCACCACAGCTGAAAATGATACCAGGACCCGTTCCTGTGTTCGATCTCAAATCGCTGAGCCAGGTGAAGCGCCCAAAAGAAGACCCTTTTCTTGATCCAGGGTAACTTTCTGCCTGTAGCGATGATCTTGTCATAAACCTTCTCCAGAAAACGGGGAACGGCACACATCATATCCGGGCTGATCTCTTGAATATTTTCAGTAATTGTTGCCAGGCTTTCGACATAATAAATTGAAATTCCCAGGTACTGATACACATAGTTCATTACCCTTTCATACACATGCGACAGGGGCAGGAAGCTGATACAACTGGCCCCGGCACCCATTTTAGGGATATGGTGAACGGCTTCCATGTTGCTTAAGAGGTTACGGTGCGAAAGCATCACTCCCTTTGGGTTTCCTGTTGTACCTGAGGTATAGATCAGGGTGACAAGGTCATTTTCTTTTATCCCTGATTTGATTTCTGCCAGCCGTTCCGGGTCAGGATTCTGTTTCCCACTGTCTGTCAGTTCTTTAAGAGTATGAAACTGATCGATCGGGTTGATGACGAAAACATTTTCCAGGCAAAAAGTAAGGGGCTTCACCCTTTCGATCTTTTTGTACAATTCCTCACCGGCGATAAAGATGGCCTTGATTTCTGCATGGTTGAGGATATACAGAAAATCGGAATCACTGATGGTAGGATAAATGGGAACATGTACAGCCCCCATCTGCATAATACCAATGTCCAGGAAATTCCATTCGGGACTGTTACTGATAACGGTAGCCACAGTGTCTCCCGGTGCTATTCCCAGGTTCAGCAAACCATAGCTCACCTGGTCGGCAATTTCTCTGTATTGATGAATATTATAAGTAACCCATTTCTCGTCTTCTTTGCCGGCCAGAACGACATTCTTAGAAGGATGAGTTTCAGCATAATACGGCAGAAGATCAAAGATTCTTGTAACCTCCATGAAATGACAGGGTTAGACAAAAGCAGGGCAAACCTACGTCTTTTTCATCATTTTGGCAAATCACCTGACATCGGATATAAGGGGGTAAACCTTACTGTTTGTTGAGTTTTCAAGTATTTGTTGCGGTTGCCAAACCAATGCCAATGGTTATGCTGATGATCATGATGATTTTGTCCGGGTCATTCAGTATTTGCAGGGTTATTCATTTTGTTAATTAAAGCTGGGAAGTTGACTTCTGCAGGAATTGACATTCCGGCGATTAAAAAGATCATGGAAATGACCCGGTATCGTTGAATGGCACCTGCATAAGGGGTTGTTAACCCGATAATTAAGAAATCGAATAAGGCAAACAGCAGGCAAAATACAACCAAATTATAATGTTGTTTCTTTATTTTCATTTTTCCGGCCAGACAGATCAGAAGACACAAGATAAACAGGTTCTCTATGGCTGCCAGAACTGACCAGAAATTAAACACGGGTGGGAAAAACAAGGCCGTCAACGACCAGAGCAAGGCCAGGGGTGACTTTACTATCAGAGAAAAAATACCGGATGATGGAATCATAGCGGACAGAAAATTCAGGTTGTCGTTAATCCTGGCGAAAGTAAAAAAGTCCTTTTGTTTCTGCAGAAGCCACCTGGCCGGTTCGAAAGAAGGGACAAACAGATGAACCATGATGGCTGCCAGCAGAAAACCGGTCAGCAGTATGAAATAGGTTGACAGGGGATAAACGGAGTGGTTTCTTTCATTGAAAATAAAAGAAAGTCCCAGGGGTACAAGCAGGCAAAGCAGGTAAACCTTTAAAATCATCAGCATGGAAATACCCAGGATGAGAGAAATAACCGCCTTTGGGCAGGTGCTGCGGGCAGAAATCTTCCCTGTTCCGTAAAAGAAAAATCCCGTAGCGAAGATAGCCAGGGCTTCTTTGGAGAAGATCGACCCCCAGAACAACAGGGAGGGAAGCATGAAAACAGCCAGTAAAACCAGGTTGTTCCGGCCGGAAGGCATTCGGTCATGAAAAAAGCCGTAAATATTTATTAACCCAATGAAACTTAATATGTTGGCAATAATCAAATGAACATGAAAACTCCCTTTAGAGAGAAAATACAACAGGGCGTTTAACCTGACTATTGTCCGGCTGTCGTTAAATACACCTGAATCATACGACCTGAACCAGGAAGGCATCAGGTTGGTATAGGACGAGAGGTCCAGGTGGGTCGGATTAAATCCCGACATCAGCGCGAAGAAGGCTTTGGGTTCATGAAAGAAACTGTCGTAAATGACACGACCATCGCGGAAAAACCTGAATGCATCACTGGTATCTATGAAATACTCATGATAAGAGTAGATCAGAAACGCTGCCTCACCAGCCATTACCTTCAGTATGAAAAAAAACATCAGCCACTTCCAGGGTAACCCACTGTCTTTAAAGAAGGCCAGATAATAAATCAGGATCAGGAACCCGGCAAAATAACCGGCGGGAAGCAGTATCTCAGGCATAGTTCTGTTGGTTTAGCCAAACCTACAGCAAATTCTTCAATTTCACAATAAGGGGCCATTCCGGGAAGCGGTCTTTGTCCCATAGCATCAAAATCGAGGCGAAAAGAAAGGGCAATGCAGGGGTCCTGTATCTGACCATTGCCCCCATGACAGGAGTAATAAGCCCGGTTAAGGTAAAAACCGAGATAAAGAAGAACAACATAAACCAAAACAGGGGTTTACTGGCGGGTTTCCTGAAGAAATAGACAGTTAGCAGGATGAAGATCAACAGTAACACATTTTCAAGGGCAGGCAATACCATCATTATATTACTGATTTCCCACGGAAAGGGCCGGAACAGTGTCCTGAGGAACCCCGGGACCAGATTTTTAGCTAGGAAGGTCCATCAGGCTCCCTGAACCGGCATCCCTGGCTAACTGCAGGAAATCCTGCTGCTTATGCGATAACAGCGACAGCATATCATATACCGGGTTCACATATTTTGCCAGAAATCCCAGCAGAATAAACACAATGATCACCGACAGGTACTTCCGGAAAGAAAACCTGTCCCCGGTCCTGCTGCACCACCAGTAAGAAAGGGAAAGCGGCAGCAGGAATGCAAAAAGGTAAAACTTGCAATACCTGATAACCAGTAAGGTAAAGATCAATCCCGCCAGTAAGCGTAACGAAAAACCTTTTCTGATCATCCTTTCCATCGTGAAAAGGAAAAGTCCGGTCGAAAAGAAGATCAACCCTTCTTTCAATACGCCTGATCCCCAGAATACTACAGAAGGAAAGAGGAACAGAAGAAAAAACAGCTCTTTTTGAACACCTTTCAGGTAGGGTCTGACAAATCTGAAAAACCCAATTAATCCGCTGAACGACAAGAAATTAAGAACAACACTGTGTACATTGTAATACCCGAAAGAAACCAGTCGCAAAACCGCATTGAACCTGATCATAATATGGCCGTCACCATAAATATTGGTAGGGTAAATACCACACCAGTTATTCATCTGGTGGTAGTATTCATTGAAATGGGCATTGTCGTTCCTGATCCCGAATAGCATCTGAAAATAATCTAATGGTCTGGTAAACAAGGTATCATACATGATCTTGCTATCGTCAAAGAACTTGAAAATGTCAGCAGTGTGTCTGTCAGGATAATACCGTGTATAGATCAGGAAAAGCAGATAACCAGCCAACACTTTTATATAAAAGGCGGAAAGGATGAAATAGGCAGGAATACCATCTAGCTTGTAAAAAGGTATTTTTTTGATGATAATGGTAAAAATACCGCTGTAAATCAACACCCAAAAGAGTTCCCACATATTACAACAACTCTTTCTGTTTCTTCTCAATCCAGGTTCTGGCATTTACAAAAGCCTCAACCCAGGGAGTAAATTCGTTATCTCTTTCTGCATATCAGGGTATTCTGCCCATTGCCATGGGAAGACTGCTCTTTCAAGGTGAGGCATCATTGCCAGGTGCCGGCCGTTATCAGAGGCCAGGGCGGCGGCATTATAATCGGAACCATTGGGGTTGCCGGGATATTTTTCATAAGAGTAAAAGGCAGCGATATGATAATTTCCTTTTTCATAGGGAAGTGCAAATCTCCCCTCGCCGTGGGCAACCCATATGCCAAGCCTTGCTCCTGCCATGGAACTAAACATAACAGAATGGTTGTCAGGAATAGTTACATTAAGAAACTGGGATTCAAATTTACCCGATTGATTGACTTCCATATGGGGCATATTTTCATGCCCGGGGTACAACAACCCCAGTTCAACCATCAGCTGACAACCGTTACAGATGCCCAGGCTCAGCGTGTCCGGGCGGGAATAGAAATTGTCCAGGGCTTTTTTAGCCCTCTCGTTAAAGAGGAAGGCTCCTGCCCATCCCTTAGCCGAACCCAGTACGTCGGAATTGGAGAACCCGCCTACAAATACAATCATGCTTACATCTTCCAGGTTTTCCTCCCCGCTGATAAGGTCGGTCATATGGATATCTTTTACATCGAAACCGGCATAATACAGGGAATACGCCATCTCACGATCTCCATTTACTCCTTTCTCCCTGATAATGGCTGCTTTTACCGGACGGGATCCGGCGGTATCATCCAAAAACAAGGTCTCTTTACTGCCGGTAAAATGTTCAGGGAAGAGAAACCACAAAGGTTGATTTTTATAGTGCTGAAAACGATTATCGGCAAACCCTTTTCTGCATTGTTTCCGGTCCAGCAGAAAAGAGGTCCGGAACCAAAGGTCACGAAGAGTATCAATATCCAGCACCCAGTCATTCAGGTGATTATGAATGGTTAATTTTCTCTCTGTAACTGGTTTCCCAAGCAATTGGTAACGGATGTTGTTTTTATTCAGGATGCTTTCCGTTGAGGCAAGGTCCTTAACCTGGATGACCACTCCGGGTTTTTCGGAGAAAAGAAGTTTTACAGGGTCGGTTTCCTGCAAGCCGGTCAGATCCAGCTTCATCCCTGTTTCTGTTCCGGGAAAGGTCATTTCCAGGAGGGTAGTAATTAATCCGCCTGAGGAGATATCATGACCGGCCAACACAAGGCCCTTTTCAATCAATTTCTGGAGAGTGTCAAATCCTTTGGCAAAGTAAGAAGGATCAACAACATCAGGCGTTTCATCTCCCAGTTGGTTCAGGACCTGGGCCAGGCAGCTGCCTCCGAGGTTCAGGCCGGATTGTGACAGGTCGATATAAAGGATATGCGAATCACCTTCCGGTTTAAGCACAGGAGTGACGGCCTTCCTGACCTCTTTCACCTCACCGGCGGCAGTCACGATAACGGTCCCGGGACTATATACCAGCTTGCCGTCAGGGTATTTCTGGGTCATGGAGAGGGAATCTTTCCCGGTTGGAACATTGATCCCAAGTGCCAGTGCAAAGTCGCTCAACGACTTTACAGCCCTGTAAAGCCTGTCGTCTTCACCGGGTTGTTTGGCAGGCCACATCCAGTTGGCGCTCAATGAGATGCCTTTAAGGCCTTGTTCTATAGGGGCCCATACAATATTGGTAAGTGCTTCGGCTACAGATAAGCGGGAAGCAGCTGCCGGATCAAGCAAGCCGGCTACAGGGGCATGGCCCAACGCCGTTGCTATACCTTTTATCCCTTGGTAGTCAAGGGTTACAATGCCAAGGTTGTTCACCGGCAACTGGATCTCTCCGGCCGTTTGTTGCATGGCAACCCGCCCTGTAACCGAACGGTCCACTTTATTGGTAAGCCAGTCTTTGCAGGCAACAGCTTCAAGTTGAAGAACCGATTCAAGATATTTCATCCAACTGGCCTGATCATAGGAAAGCGGAGAGGTGACCACATTTTCAGTGGAATCAACCAGCACTGTCCTGGGTGGTTTGCCAAACATATCTTCCAGCCCCAGGTCGATTGGCTTTTCACCCGTCTGGCCGTTTTCAAATACAAGTCGCTGATCACCGGTAACCTGCCCGACATCATAAAACGGAGCTCTTTCTCTTTCACAGATACGGTGAAGCAAACGGGCATCCGTTTCTTTCATCACCAGTCCCATCCTTTCCTGCGATTCATTGCCAATGATCTCTTTGGCCGACAGTGTCGGGTCACCTACAGGCAACCGGCTGATGTCTATGTCTCCGCCATTCTGCTCTACCAGTTCCGACAATGAATTCAGATGTCCGCCTGCACCATGATCATGGACAGACACAATCGGGTTGATCTTGCTTTCAACCAAGGCACGGATGGCATTGTACACCCTTTTCTGCATCTCCGGGTTCGACCGCTGGACGGCATTCAGCTCGATCTGGTTGCCGAATTCTCCCGTAACAACAGAAGAAACGGCACCTCCCCCCATCCCGATACGGTAATTGTCGCCTCCCAGCACAATGATCCTGTCTCCTTTTTCCGGTACAGCCTTTAAACTGTCCTCTTTCCGCCCATAGCCGACACCACCGGCCAGCATGATCACTTTATCATAACCGAACATTTTTTCACAATGCCAGTGTTCAAAAGTCAGCAGGCTCCCGCAGATAAGAGGTTGTCCGAATTTATTCCCGAAATCGCTGGCCCCGTTGGAGGCCTTTATCAGTATCTCTTCCGGTGTCTGGTAAAGCCAGGGACGGGCTGCAATACCGGTTTCCCAGTCTCGGTTCCCGTCAAGCCTTGGGAAGGAGGTCATATAAACAGCCGTCCCGGCCAGGGGAATGCTTCCTTTTCCGCCTGCCATCCTGTCGCGGATCTCACCGCCGCTTCCGGTAGCTGCCCCGTTAAAGGGCTCTACGGTGGTCGGAAAATTATGGGTTTCTGCCTTCAATGAGATCACTGAACGGATTGGACTCAAACTGAAATAGTCGGCCTTATCCTGGGTCCCGGGTGCAAACTCCATGATTTCCGGACCGTCAATGAAGGCCACATTGTCGCTGTAAGCCGATACCAGCCTGTTTTTATGAATACCTGAAGTCTTCTTTATCAGTTGAAACAAGGTTTCCGGCATCTCCTCCCCGTTGAGAATGAACAGGCCGTTGAAAATTTTGTGACGGCAATGTTCCGAATTCACCTGGGAAAACCCGAATACCTCACTATCTGTAAGCAGTCTTCCCATTTTACGGCTGAGTTCTTCAAGATAGCTGATCTCATCCTTGCTGAGTGCTAAGCCTTCTTCCTGGTTGTATTCAGCAATGTTAGCTATATGACGAATGTTTTCCGGCTGTTTGTCAATCCGGTAAAGGTCCTGGCCCAATCCTGCATATACCCGTTGCAGCATACGGTCATGCGGGTGGTCGTCCGAAAGCACCGGGAAAAATTCCTCTATTCTTTTTACACCCTCGATACCCATATTTTGAGTGATTTCTACCGCATTTGTACTCCATGGAGTGATCATTTCCTTTCTGGGACCAAGGAAAAGACCATCCATCACTGAAAGGTCCGGGAAGGCTGCTTTCCCGAAAAGCCAGCAAAGTTTTTCAATGGTTTCCCGTGACAACCGGGCAGGTGATTCTAAGGCATAAATGACATGGAGAGGCGACCGGAAAAAATGGATCATGACAAGGGGCTATGGTTGCTCAAAAGTACAGGTTTTTTGCCAATCGAAGGTTGTTCAGGTATATTATTGCCTTATAAACCTATGATGAACTTTCATCCGAAGATTTCTTCTTTTTCAGAAAAATCCGGGCTGCTGGAAGGGATGCCAGCAGGATAAATACGAACATGATGGTAAACTTATACTCAAGGATATGAGGGAATTTCGTCCCGATCAGGAATCCAGCAATGGTAAGTGTTGTGGTCCAGAGTGAGGCCCCAAGCAAGCTGAAAAAGTAGAAGCGCTGACGGGCAAACCCGGACGCACCGGCCATCAGCGGAATAATGGCCCTGATCACGGGTAAAAACTTTCCGGTGATAAAGGCGATAATCCCCCATTTGTCATAGAAGGCTTTGGTCCTTGTCAGATAAGAAGGTTTGAAAAGCCAGGATTTTTCCCTGGTGAAAAGCTTCGGACCTACCCACCTTCCTTTGATAAAACCGGTGAGATCTCCCAGGAAAGCCGCTAGGGCCAGGGTAGGGATCAGAATGAAAACAGGAATATCCAGTACATGGGTCCCGCAAAGAAGGCCGGCCGTAAACAAGGTATAATCACCCCCCGGAAGGAACATCCCGATAAGAAACCCGGTCTCCATATAAATTACAACCAGAATAATAAGCCAACCCCCGACTTGTATCAGCTTTTCCGGGTCTGAAAGAAAACCCGTCAACTCATGAATGGTATACAATAATACCGGCATCAGTCCCGGTGAAAGCTAGGGTGTGGCATTAGCATGAAATTGATCAGGATGAAAGAAATCTCTCTGTTTCAATGGCGGCCATGCAACCAGATCCGGCTGCGGTTACAGCCTGACGATAATGGTGATCCTGGCAGTCACCGGCTGCAAAAACGCCTTCAACACTGGTCGTCGTGGTTCCCGGTACAGTTTCAATATAACCATTGGGGGCCATGGCGATTTGTCCTTTGAAGATCTCAGTATTTGGAAGGTGACCGATTGCAATGAATAATCCATGAACATCCAGGGTCCTTTTTTCCGAAGATTTCACATTTGCAACCAATACTCCGGTAACTCCCTGTCCGTCTCCCAATACCTCAGCCACGCGGCTATCCCACAACATTTCTATATTGGCCGTATTCAGCACCTTATGCTGCATAGCTTTGGAAGCACGGAGCTCATCACGCCTGTGTATCATATACACTTTGCGGCATAATTTAGAAAGATAGGTAGCTTCCTCGGCAGCGGTATCACCTCCCCCGACAATGGCAACATCTTTGCCACGGTAAAAGAATCCATCGCAAGTGGCACATCCCGATACGCCAAAACCCTGGTATTTTTTCTCCGATTCAAGTCCCAGGTATTGGGCAGAAGCCCCGGTGGCTATGATAACAGCTTCAGCTTCAATTGTTTTGCCATCATCCGCTGTGCATTTAAAAGGACGTTTCGAAAAATCAACGGCAGTCACGATACCCCAGCGGATATCTGCTCCAAACCTTTCAGCCTGCTTCCTGAAATCTTCCATCATTTCCGGCCCCTGTATACCTTCGGGATAACCAGGAAAATTCTCGACTTCAGTTGTGGTAGTAAGCTGTCCGCCCGGTTGAAGTCCCTGGTAAACAAGAGGCTTCAGATCAGCCCTGGCAGCGTAAATGGCAGCAGTATAACCTGCAGGACCCGATCCGATGATCAGTACCCTGACTTTTTCAATATTATCCATGGTTTTCTTTTGAGTGAAGACTGCAAATTTACTAAAAATGGACACATCTTATACATAAACTGTTTATGTTTTGACATGAATGAACAAGTCAAAACAGTGTTTATTATTGATCATCAGTGATTAAAAAAAATGGGTTGGAGGAAATAAAAAATGTATTACATTTGCACCTCCAAAGAAGATCGGGGCGTGGCGCAGTTGGCTAGCGTACTTGCATGGGGTGCAAGGGGTCGGAAGTTCGAGTCTTCTCGCCCCAACAAAAAACACAAAAAAGCATCTGATAATCAGGTGCTTTTTTGTTTTCTGTGCTTCATTAAACAAA
>JAPLDE010000164.1 GCA_026391855.1 Bacteroidota bacterium
ATTATTCAGGACACCATTATATATAAGCCACACCTGGTTTACCGGGATACCGGTTCCTGCCGGTTGTTATCACAAAAGATCGATACAGCCGCCATCCTGGCTGCCTGTCTGGCCGTAAACTGTTACCGGGATACCCTGAAGAACGACACCAGTGCCCTGGTGATCATTGAGAATGAGGTCAGTATGAATGAGTTGCAGCGGACGAGGATGGAGTTTTTGAATAGACAAAGTAAATTTATTATTACCAATAATTGTTTTTCTCGACAAAATGGAGAAGGTTTAATGACTGGCGTAATCATAAGTCCGTCAAGGGATAGAATAGATTATGGAGTATCTCTTATGTACAAAGGTAAAAGCAAATACATGTCTGGAATTTCTTACAATATCTCACACAGTTACCTATCATTCAGTTTATTGTATCTGATTAAGCCATAGAAAGATAGTTTGTTTTAATAAAATTATTTCAATTTACTCTATCCGAGCATTTTATATATTTGCTTTGTGAACAATTTAAGGTAAACCAAATCTCACTAAATATCAGTCGGAGTTATTGAGATTTATTCACTTTGTAAATTAATTTGCGATGGGGTGGTATTTCAGAAAGTCATTTGGCGCAGGACCTTTTCGGGTCAATCTATCTAAGTCCGGTTTGAGTTACTCATTTGGGGCTAAAGGAGCTCGAATTAATTATGGACCTAGAGGCACTTACGTTAATTTTGGTAGTAATGGGATTTATTACAGAAAAAAAATTGGTGGTTTCTCTCAAAAAACAAAATCAAAACAATATGATTATACCCCTCAATTTTATACTGAACAACATACAATTACAAGTGGAGATATAGACAAGATTACAGATACTGATTCTCAAGATTTTATTAACGAATTAACTGAAAAATCAGGCAAAATATCATATTTCCGAGTTTTCGGAATATTACCATTTATCTTGTCAATCTTAGCTTTACTTGGGATATTCTTTCTTCCAAATTCACCCCTGACTTCATTAAAAACAGAGACCCATATTGTTGTTAATATTCGAAATGATCATGGTAAAAATTTAAATATCAGAAGTAAACCCCAATTATCATCCAATGTCCTTGGAGTATTAGCTCCAGGTCAAAAGCTGAAATTAGTTGATGAAATTGACACCGCTTGGTATAAGGTTGACTATAAGGGTAACCCAGCTTACATCAATAAAAGTTATGCTAATCGAATCTCTGAAGAAATAACATCAAGTTCTCAAGTTTACAATGCATATCAATTTAATTATCAAGAGTATACAATTTTATTTTGGGTGGTGCTATTTTTTATCCTAATCGGTTTCCTTTTCTTACTTCGTTATTTAGCGGAAGTTGATCGGCGCAGGCTACTTATTGAAATAAACTATGAGATTGATGATTCTATTAAGGAAGTATACGACAATTTTGTAAAGCATTTCGCAGAAATATTGAGCTCTTCGAGAGTATGGCAGTATATTCATTCTAAGGCCACAAATGACTATAAATATTCCAGCGGTGCGGGAAGTACAATAACAAGAAAGCTTTTAACAAAACTTTCTACAAATAAGATGCCTTCAAGATTGTTTGTAACGAATGTTGATATTCCGTATATAGGTCTAATAAATGCAGAACTTTACTTTTTTCCAGAAAGGCTGATTATAAAAAGGGGAACACAATTTGGTGCAATAATGTACAGGAATATCAATGCATATGGGTCACTTACCCGCTTTATTGAAACAGATAATGTTCCAGTTGATTCAAAAGTTGTTGATAAAACCTGGAGATATCTCAATAAGGATGGTGGTCCAGACCGCAGGTTCAGAAATAATTATCAAATTCCAATTTGTCAATATTCCGAATATAGTTTCGAGTCATCATCTGGGTTAAATGAAAGAATTGCGACGTCAAAAGCTAAAGCATTTGATGAATTCATCTATTATATTCGCGCTATTAGCACACTACAACAAAAATTTAGCAGTACTCTTAGTAAACATAAGAGTGGTTCTAACACTTATGAGAATGGGCCTATAAAAAATCAACAAATTAATAAGCAATTTCCTGCAATATCACCTAAGACATTAGTTACAAAGAGTTTTTTTGCACCAGGTTTTCTAGAAAAACATCTTGATCCACTATTCGAAGAGGCTGCTATAATTCTCCTTGAGAATCGAATGGCAAGTACTTCCTTAATTCAAAGAAAATTGGATATCGGATATAATCGTGCTGGACGATTAATGGATTTATTAGAATCTGAGGGTTTAGTCTCACCTTTTAAAAACACCTCCAGGTTATTATTGGTCAATTCTGATCAAGAACTTAGAAAGGAATTTGAAAGGATTTTAGCTAAATACAATAGATAACAATAAATTTAAGGCAGAACTATGTCCTTTTTATTACAAAAACAACATGCTATCCTTGCAGCATGGATTCCCGTTTTTCCGAAGATGAGCTGCTCTGGATAAAAGATGTGCTGGATCAGCATGGAGAGTTCCTCCATGATCTGCTCCAGGAGGCTGTTGAAAGTAAACGGCTGATCCATTCCGGTGACCTGGAACAATCCCTTTCTTACAAAGTAAACATATACGGGCAGAATCCTGCACTGAATGTCAGTTTCCTGGGCTATGGCCGGGCTATTGAAATCCGTTTTCATAAGAGTAACAATTCCCGTCAGCTTTCAGCCTTAAAAACCAACCGGTCAATCTTGGCTGGTCATGATGCTAAGCCCATGAGAAAGAAAGATACCCGCTGGTATGCCCGGAATGTCTATGGTTCCCTGAACCGGCTTATCGGGATCCTCATGTATGAGTTCACCGACAAGGAAAGACAGCGGATCAAAGGGATCCTTCAACAACAAAAACTCCGAAACCCATGAGCCTGAGAGTAGACCGAGTGCAGCTTGAGATCATTATCAACAATGACCAGGCCCGCAAACAATTGCGTATGCTGGATGAAGAAATGCGCCAGCTTCAGAAAGACCTGAAGAAGATCCCGGAAGGAACTCAGGAATGGATCGAGAAAAGCGAAAGGTTGAGCAGTATTAAAACCCAGATCGATAATGTGAAGCGAGAGATCGGCATCACCGGGATGACCCTGAAGGAATTGATTTCCCACCAGAAGGAGCTCAATATGGTGCTGCTGAACATGAACCCGAACATTCCGCAGTACAAGCAATTGCAGCAGGAACTTTTGGAAACCACTAATCGTGTCAAAGAACTTCGCTCCGGAGCAAAACAAGCTGAAGGAATATTTTCCTCGATGTTCGGTGCTATTACCATGGGGGAATTGGCAAGCAGGGCCATTGAAAACCTTTCCGGTGGAGTCAAGAACTACTTCAAGGAGGGCATAGAATCGGCCATCAAGATGGCAGATGCCCAGAAACTGTTGCTTCACGCTTTGGACGGTAACAAACAGAAGTACCAGGAATTAATTGCCCTGGCTTCAGAGAAAGCCGGTACGACCTTGTTTACGCGCATGGAAGTGTTGGAAGCAGAGAAGTTCCTTGCTTTGCAAGGCCGGAGCCAGGAACAGATCAGAAAGACCATCAATTCTGCGATGGACCTGTCAACTGTTACCGGTGTTACCCTTGAACAGGCTGTTTCTGACCTGGATGGAACCATGGAAGGTAAGCTGGGAAAATCACTTGGAAAGCTGGAAAAGGATTTCAAGAGCCTGTCCAGGGAACAACTCTATAATGGTGAACTGATCAACATGGTGGGTGAGAAATATAAGGGTTTGGCAGAAGCTGAGATGGAGACGACCGAGGGTAAGGTTAACCAGCTTTCAAAAGCTTGGCAAATCCTTCGCCGGTCTGTAGGGGAACTTTTCACCAACCAGGGACAAGGCAAGTTCGATGGAATGATCGAATGGCTTACCAGTCTTCTGAAGACAGTCAAAGACAATATCTCTGTAGTAGTCAGCCTTTCCAAGGTTGTCCTGGTCATGACAGCCGGATGGGCAGCTTATAAACTGGTGTTGAGTTCTGTCATGGCTTATGAAAGAACCGCCATGAACATTAAATCGGCCTATACTGCGGTTACAGGGCTATTCACCCGAAGTAAAGCAGTAGAAGCGGCAACAGTTGAGGCGGCAGCGGTGGCCAATACAGCAGAAGCTGCAACAGCAACAACTGCCACTGGCGCCATTGTTGCTCAGACAGTTGCAACAGAAGCAGCCACTGCTGCAACTACAGCTTTGAATACTGCTACTAAGGCCAGTCCGTGGGGAATTATTATCGGCCTGGTCACTGCTGCCGCTGCTGCCATCTGGGCATTTTCAACCAGCAGTAAGAGTTCCCAGGAAGTAATGAATGATCTTTCAGCCGATGCATTGAAAAACACCGCACAGGAAAGAGTGAACCTGGAACAACTGATCGAAACAGCCAAAGACGAAAGACGAAGCAAGGAGGACCGGCAGACTGCCATTGAAAAGCTGAACAGCCTTTCACCGGAATACCTTGGTAACATTACCCAGGAGAATTTGGATACACGTGACTCCGTTGTGGCCATTGAAGAATATATCAAGAGCCTTGAAAGAAAAGCCATGGCACAGGCTGCCCAGAAAAAGCTGGTTGAAATCGAGGAGAAACTGATTGATGTCAAGACCAATCTCAAAGCACCGGAGAACAAAGATATCTCTGCCTGGCAGCAGTTCCGAACGGTGGTAAAAAGCATTTTCTCCGGCACCGATTATGACGTTCAGCTTTATGAAGATAACCTGAAAAGCCTGAATGAAGAAGAACAACAGCTGATCGAGACCAAGAAATCCCTCAAAAATATCATTGAGAAAGAAACAGAGGTCACTGAAAAGCAGGAAAAGAAGTCGGTCAATGTCACCAGCAAGATCAAGGAGATGAACCTGGAACAACTGGAAGCCGAGAAAGAACGGCTGACTTCATTGGGAGAGAACATTGACAAGACCGACCAGATGCGTTTGCGTGAGATCACCCGGATGATTACTGTGAAGGAAAGGATGGTCGAGAAGGAAAAAGAGAGCAACCGAAAGATCATTGAGCAATACGAGCAGCTTCAACAGGAAATCCAGAATATCAACGAGCATAATCTGGCTCAACGATTGACCGAAACCCAGCGGGAGATCCAGGAAGTAGAGCAGAAATATGATACGCTCATCGAGAAATCAAGAAAGTTCCTCCGGGACAATGCCAACCTTCCGGAATCCAAAAAGCAGGAACTTACCGTTGAGATCGATGAGCTTACCATCAGGAAGAATGAGACCCTGAAGAATGTGCTGGTCAATCGGGAGCAGGAATTTGCCAAAGACATTGCTGAAATTCACGAACGCCTTAGGGTTGCCAAGCTTTCCATTTCAGAAAAGGAAATCTATGACATCAATCAGAAGTACGATAAAGCCATCAGGGAGCAGACCGATGCTGTCAATACAACCTATGACGATCTGCAGGAGACCCTGATCCGGGAATATGCCAGCGGGCTTATAAGCCAGGAGGAATTTGACAAGCGCAGCATCCAGCTGGAAGAAGAACGGACAGTGGCCTTAGAGAAGATTGAACAGGATGCTGAAGTGCTGAACCAGGCCCGCAGGGAAGAGACCAAAAAGTCCAGGTTGGCTGCTGAAAGGCGTTTCCAGGAAGAGCTCCGATCTCTTGTTGAGAAACGGAAGGATGAATACCTTACCGGAGAAGACAAAGAAATCGCCAAGATCAGGGCCAAATATGCCAAGCATAAGGAAGAGTATGCCAATGATGCCAATCGCCGCCTTGAAATTGAAAAGGCAGTCACTGATGAGATTGAGGCATACAAGAAAAAGAAGGCCAGGGAAACACAGCAGCAGGTCAGTCAGTTCCTTGTCCAGGAAACCCAGGTGATTTCAGATACATTGTTCACGATTGAAAACAATACCAGGGAAGCCGCCACCAATGCCCAGCTGGATGAACTGGCAAAGCAGAAGAAGAATGAGCTGGATAACAAAAATCTGTCAGAAGATCAGAAACTGGCCATTGAGCAGAAGTACCAAAGACAGGAAGCAGCCATCAAGACCAAATCCTGGAAGGCCCAACAGGCTGCATCCGAAAAACAAGCTATTATCAATGGGGCTTTGGCTGTAATGAACATCCTTGCAACCATGCCATGGGCAGATTTCGGTGTGGCCCATGCCATTGCCATTGCCGGTGTTGTCGCCAAGACAATCGCAGAAGTCTCCGTGATCCGTTCCCAAAAGATGCCACAGTTTAGTGAAGGCGGTTATACCGGGAAAGGAAAAGCGGAAGAACCTGCCGGTGTTGTCCATAAGGGAGAGTATGTCGTCCCGGCTGAACAGCTGGCTGATCCCCAAGTCAGGCAATTGGTAAGTATCATCGAAGAAAAAAGAACCGGGAAAGGGTTCAGCAAGGGAGGTTTCACCGATGCAAGTTATCAGATCCACAGGGAATTACTCAAGGAAAAAAGTGTGGATCACCTGGTGACTTACCTGGAGATTTTACAGAAAGAAAATGAAAAGACGGTTACCAGAATTCAGCAGATCAGCAAGAAAGAAACCGGGCTTGCAGATAAATCCCGGGAGTTGATCCGGAAAACAGAAAGCAAGGTGAGCCATAAGACAGGTTCTGTTGAATTTATTCCGCCCGTCTTTAAACAACCTCCTTCCTTTAATGTTCCGGAGATCGTCAAAGCCATCCGGTTGGCACCAGCCCAGTCCCAACTGGAACAAATGGAGCGACAGACCCGGGAAATGATCCACAACCTGAAACTGCCTGAGGTTGTAGCAAAGGCTGTCTCAGATAACCGTCAACCGGCTGACCAGGGGATCAGGAAAAGCCTGGATTCGCTGACTCAGAAACTGGGATCACTGGACAATCTGAATGATACCCTGCAAAAAGGCATCCGGGCAAAGATGGTCTATACGGAATGGGAAGAAACACTCAAAGGGATTGATGACATGAAGAGTGATACAGGTATCTGAGCTGTCCTTTCTCCGGTTCTTTCCGGGTTGTTATTTCGCTATAACATAAACAGCTATGCCCTCCGTCAGTGTGACAAAATACCCGCCCGTCATTGTTCCGGCCCGTAACCCGGTGTTTTTTGAATTGATGTCAAACCCTTTCCAGGGTAATGCTACATGGAAGTTTAAAGCCCAATTATTTTATCCGGCAGCGGAAGTGGAAGGAGCCGGCTACGTGATCCAATCACAAAACTTTTCATTGTCATTTCACTTTGTGTTGAATCCGAATACCAATGGAGACCAATTGCCAGCCTGGGACGGAAGAACTTCTCTAGAAGACTGGATAGAGAATGTTGTCCAGTATTTCCAGTATAACAGGACCTTAACTGACAGATACAGAGTCGAGTCCTCAAGGCAGGAACACAATATTTTCATTACGGCAAACGACCCTGGAGATCAATATACTCTGTGGTTTCATCTGACGGGCAGCATTGTCAAGATCACCACCATGCATGTTGACGGGGATGAGGGCAGGGGTGTGGATCAGAAGCTTAACCTTCGGCATGGGCTCCAGCTCTGGAGAGGGGATGCGGTCAATAATTACCTGGTGGCTGAAGACCTGGTGAGCCCGGTGATCGAGAACAATATGGCCTTCAGCCGGTTTGACGTCGCTGAACTGCTGCTTCCGGCAGTAAAGTCAGATTTCACCCTGGATTCCCGGGTTAATGCAATCCTGCTGGACCGCAGGAATACTGACCCGCCTTTCTTTATCCGGTATTATGAGGTTTACGGTGACCCTCCGGTCATCAATGAGACACTCACTTCTTATTGGTTCTTTTCCCTGAACGGAGGGATCCCACCCTGGAAGCAGGTGGATTTCTATTCTGAATGGGAAAACTTTCATCAATATCTGCAGGACACCCAGCGGTATTTTCTTACCTGGCACTGGTTCACGAAAATAACCGATATGGTTGCGCCTGAAAGATTATACCTGATCATTCCGACACAACCCAATGACACCAAATGTTACCTGGAGGGAACACTTTACCTGACCGGCCGGAGTGAGAACTTTTCTTTTAACTTCACCCAAGTTATTCGTACCGGAGAAGTCTATGAGATCGACGTAAGCTTCAGGTCGCTGTTTCCCTCTGTCAGGGAAGGAGAAGCCGAAGGATATGAACTCACTTTCCGCACAAGCAGCGGATTCAATTCAGCCTTTTTCTACTTTACTATTGATAACCGCTGGATGCCGAATGTCCGGTATTTCATGTTCCTGAATTCCCTGGGCGCCTTTGAATGTGTCAGATTCACAGGGGAAAGCACTTATGAGCTTGCTTTTACCAGGGAATACTACGAACAAAGTGTGCTGAGCGAATACAGCAACAACCTGGTTCCCAGGAGCCAGATGCTACCGGATACCAAACGCTCTTTCAAAACCAATACCGGCTGGATCTCAAAAGAAGAGATCACCTGGATGCAGGATTTTCTGAATTCCACTGAGGTTTATGAAGTCAAGGGTCTGAAACGCTACCCGGTTCTGATCACCCTGGATAAGATCGAAACCCATAAGGATAATGTTTACCTGTATTCCATGACAATCTCTTTTGAGTACGTGGATTTCCCGAATGTTTACCAGATTGAAAAACGGGCTCCCTGGCAGGATACTGCCCAGGTAAAGGACCCGTATCAACAAGACTGATCCAATTACCATGTACACCGCCAGAGTTAACGGAAATCCCATCGATACGGACAATATCTCCTTATCATTCCGCTTGAAAAACCCCATGTTTGACCCTAATGACGGCATGGAGTGGTCTGCTTCTTTTCCATTCAAACTGCCGAATACGATCCGGAACCGGTCAGTGTTCGGCTTTCCGGGAAGGCTTTCCAATGCAGTTTACCCTGTAGTTGATCTGCCTTTCGAACATTTCTTTAATGGTATCCGGCTTCCGGGGGATACCATCCGGATCAAACAGACAACAGCTGGGGAAATTGAAGCCTATGTGAAGGTTGGCAGAGGTGATTTCCTTTCCCTGAATAAGGATAAGATGCTCACGGATCTTCAATTTGATGATGAAACCTACCAGATGGCACGCGACAATGAGCCGATGTACCTGTTTAATGTGTTGTCGCAGCCATATCCCCAGAGTAAGTTTGCGATCTTTCCCGTGATGAACCGGCAGTTTTATGCTGACACCTACCTGGATACAGGCTGGAATGACTCAAACAGCAATGGATACGGACCTTACCAGAATTCACTGGTGTTTCATTCCTGGGGAGGTAACCTGTTGAACCACAAATGCATCACTCCATTTCCTTACCTGGCTTTGGTGATCGACAAGATCTTCTCTGAAAGCCGTTACCAGGTCAACCGGAACCTTTTCACTTCAGACGATGAGCTGAAGAGCCTGTGTATTTTCAATCCCAACCGCTGCAAGGTTTCCGACAATAACTACTATGCTTACATCAACGTTGGCAATCATTTGCCTTCAACCAAGATTACAGACTTCCTCATGAACCTCAGGGTCCCGTTCGGGGTTGACCTGTATTTCAACTATTACCGGAAGGAAGTGAACCTGGTAAGCCGGAAAGAGGTGATCACCTCTCAGGAGATCATTGATTTTTCAAAGAATGTATCCAGAGATTACAAGGTGATCCTGGATGATCCGATTACTGACTACAAGTTCTCCATGCGGGGCGATCCGGATGATGAATACTGGAAATCTAAAGTGGCTGATCTTCAGAAGTACATAAGCAGTCCGGTGATCAATGTGATGTATTTTACGATGCTACCGACCAATGCCGAACATGCCACCCTGGGTTATGT
The DNA here is from genome assembly GCA_026391855.1 of Bacteroidota bacterium. Classification (GTDB taxonomy): domain Bacteria; phylum Bacteroidota; class Bacteroidia; order Bacteroidales; family CAIXZF01; genus JAKLIX01. Next base: position 9,736 of record JAPLDE010000164.1, read on the forward strand.
AGAGGACGAGGACAAATGGTATATCTATCAATCCGATCCCAATACAGGCAGCGGTTCCTGGAATTTCCTTACCATGAACCTCCAGGATTATGTTGTCGGGACCGGGGAAACTCTGAAGACAGAAGGTGATATCGGGGCACTGATCAGCGAGTACCATAAGTTCTCGGGTTACTTTATAAATCCCTGGTACTGGGCAACACCCATCACCGGGCAGAGAGGAAACTTTACCAATAAGCCGATTGTCGCCGGGTCAGAGTATGCAAATTTTGCCTTAAGACTCCTTTTCTACCGGGGAATGGAGACTGCTTCCAACGGAGATACTTATCCGCAGGGAACCTCCTTCAATTACCGGTATTATGCCGCCGACTATCCGAACTCCAAATATTCTTTACGATGGGATGGGGAGGGCCAGCATGCCAGGTTCAGTTTGAAAGGCCTTTACAAGGTATTCTGGCTGGATTGGCTGGATTGGAGAAAGACCTCCCGGCAGGTGGAACTTACCAAACTATTCAGTCCTGCCGAACTGTTCGCCCTGGACTTCACCAAGAAGTACCGGGCCTTAAACACCAACTTTATACTGGATGAGATCAACTTTACAGTAACGAATAATGCTTTGAAGCCGGCGAAGGTGAAGGTGTGGACGGTGTAATTGAATTATTTTCCTAATGTTTTATTTATTTGTTCAATAAGTTTCTCGAAATTCGAGAAAGTCTGTTCAGATAACTGAGTCAAGATTTCAGCCTTATTTCTTAAGAAAAAATCAGCAGGTTTACCATGATCAAATCTGTCAATTTTTTCTAATCTGGCAATTTTATTGACAATTTGGTCCTCTCCTTGTAAATCCTGTGGTTTATGAGATTTATTAAATGCTTTGTTATAAAGTGTCAAATAATCAGTTGGGTTGAACAAGTCCTCTATGTCTGCTAGTTTTTTCGTCAATATCTCGCCAATTGTTATGATTCTTTTATCTTTCAAATAACCTTTTGAAGATAAGTTACCAAGCTTTTGATTACCTTCTTTACGTGAGTCTAATACAACAGTAATATCAAGATGATTCCCTAATAATGCAACAAAGGTTGGTATTAAGTCGGCACCACCAACTGGAACCAATGACCATTTATCATTTAGGTGCTTACGTTTATTCTCTTTAAGAAAATCTGAAAAAATTGTAAGGTAAATGAAATCAGATGTGCCTTCAAGAACCAGGTTGTTTTTGTTAATGAAAAGATGTTGAACTAAATCATAACCCAGAGCACCTTGAAGAGGGAATAATGTATCAGGATCAGTAGTCAATACATCCTCAGTTATCTTTGAACCTGCTTCGCGGTCTTTTTCTTCAACAATTCGAGCCCTTTCTAAATGGTCTGGCTGAACCATGAAAGGTGAGTGGGTTGAATAAATAACTTGCCTCTTTTCTGCTAGTCGCTCTTCAATAAATAAAAGAAAATCAGCCTGAGCCCTACCATGAAGTCCGAGACCAGGTTCATCAAGTAGAATAATTACTGGTTCATCAGAGTATTCATATTCAGAGAAGGCAGCAAGAAATGAGAAAAACCATTGAAAACCAGACGAATGCTCATTAAATGGAAGGGAAAGAGCATGTTTATTGTCCCAAATTCGAATTTTAAGTTCATCAATAACAGCAGTAGTACCATTATTCTTATTTTCAGTCCTTTGTGTAATATCTGGTGATACTCTTAGCTCTCGATTCTGACTCCAGTACTTAAGTACGTCCGTCGTTAATGCATTAGCAACATTTTCAAGTTCCCTTTTTCGTCTTTCATAATCCGGATTAAGAAGATATTCATCATCTGCGCCTGCCATGCGTAATAATGATAATGCAGTCAATTTATCATCTTCTAAAGACATTGGATCAGCTTCAAGTAACTGTTTTATTTTCACAGAATACGGAAGAGAACTATACTTATCAAAGTAAATAAATTTTGGAATCTTTGGCTCTATCTTATCCCAAATAGATTTCTTAACATCTTTGTCTTTAAATCTTGCCTTTATTCGATTTGTCAGTTCTGTTATGCTTTCCTGGTCCTTCTCATTTTCTATAATATTAGGTTTACAGGCTTCGATTGCTGCTTTAAGTTCAACAATATTATTAGCTTTTGACATCTCAGCTCTCGTATCCCTAGTGAAACTCAAATCCTGAAACAAGTTCTTGATTGCCCCCTTTTCATCAATGTTCATTTGATAATAAAGAGTACCGTTATACGCTCGTTCCAAGGTCAAAATATTATTTTGAAAAATTCCTGGACCAAACTGTTTCTCAAGTTCATTGATCATTTCGTTGGAAATCTCAAAAGAAGCCTTAACAGGTCTAAACTCATCAATATTAATCCCTCTCATCCGATCTTTTTTCTCCAGCCATGCAGGATATTGATCTTCAACTTTAAAATTTGCATTCTGTCTAGCTGGATTTAGGCGATAAAGTGCATGAAGAAAAGCAGTTTTTCCAGATTCATTCTTTCCAACAATGCAGGTAATATCATCCTGAATCCTCACAGGGGTCGAATCGATAATATTTCTAAAATTCTGAATAGTTACTTCTAAGAGTCTCATTTTTATTAGTTAAATGTTAGCACTTCAATATCTGATAATTACAATAATGCTCCATTGTAATTATCATGATACTATACATCAAATTTATCAAAATTTTTCGGACGCAACAGACATTAGTTGTATCTATTTTTCATATTGAAGGAAAACTATTTCTCAAAGCCTCACTTTCAACCGCCTTCATCTGCCTCAGATAAGCATCCACCTGGTCCAGGCTATGGTGGCGCAGCTGCATCTGTAAATCCTTGACAGGGATGAACTTGCTGGCTTTTACTGCACCTGTATGTTTAAATGAATAGAACTTATAATCCTTGGGTAAATTAAGTTCCATCCTGAACTTTGTGAAGTGGTTGTACAGGAAGTTTCTGCTTACCCGGTTCATGCCGGGTTTACCTTCTCTGGAAATCATGTAATAATGAGAGGGGTATTCATGCAGCTTCAATTGCAGCAAATATTGCAAGAATGGCTCAGGGATAACAACGGTCTGTGTTTTGCCATTTTTGGCGATCTTCCCGGGGATGGTGATACTGGCTCCGTGAAGGTCCAGTTCATTTAAAGTCAGAAACCTTAATTCTCCTGGCCTGATAAAACAGTAATACTGAAACAAGGAGGCAAACCACAATTGGGGATCTGATTCGCCAATTCTGGCCTTCAGCTGCTGCAGGATGTTGTCATTGAAGAATTTGGCCGGTACTTGTGCAACCCTGGTTATTTTGATTTTCTCAAACGGGTTCACCTTCAGGTATTTCCGGTCGATGGCCCAGTGGAAGAATTCATGGAACAAAGTGAGGTAATGGCGAACCGTGTTGTTTGACAGTTTCTTCTTGGTCGTAAGGTGCTGGATGAACTGCCGTGCATTTTCATCCGTGAATGCACTGACATCATTTGAATCAAGCTTTTTTGATTCCAGCCACATATTCAGCTTTCTGAATTTGGACTTGTAGGTGGTGTATGTACTCGGAGCGATGTTAGGGGTAATTTCCCCAAGGAACATCGACAGGTAGTAATTCATCGTCTTGTTGGAAGTGCGCTGCCTGCCGAATTTTTTGGCCAGGTGGGTGTATTTCAGGTTGTCGTCATAGATCACCTGCTCATCGTCCTCAAAGGGGTTCCACCCGTTTTTCAACCGGCTCTCGATCTGTTCGATTACAGTCTTAGCGTAATTGATCCTTCCTTCCCTGGTTTTTCTCAGGTGGATTTCATCGTAGATTTTAAACCGGACCATCCGGTTCGTGGCGGGGTTGCGATAAGAGTAGTAGACGAACCACTTCTTATTTAAGTCACCTGAATAATTGTAAAGCTTTGGAAGAATGCAGATTACCAGCCTTCCGTGTCCACTTTGTCCATTCATTTTTTCTTCGTTTTACTACAGTCATGGTGCAAGCAGCCATATTCAACGAAGCTATTTATGAAAAGCGGGGTCTTACTTTATTTTGCAACTAATTGATTATCAATATTTTAAGACCATTTTTGTGCGGATGAAGGGACTCGAACCCATACGTCTTTCGACACCAGATCCTAAGTCTGGCACGTCTACCAATTTCGCCACATCCGCTTTCAGCCTGCAAAGATAAGGTTAATTTGGAAATGTGATAATTTGGAAATTTGGAATTGTATTCTAGTCTTCAAACCACCTCATAACCTCATAACTTCATAACCTCATAACCTCATAACCTCATAACCTCATAACCTCATAACTTCATAACCTCATAACCTTATAACTTCACAATAATCATCTGCCTTGTCCGGCTGAAGTCCCTTGATAACCCTTTTACATTCAGGCTATAGTAATAAATTCCCGGGGCCAGTGCATGTATATGAATGCTTTCTTTCTTAAAACCGGCTTCCTGGTATGCGTCAACAACAGTCATCAAGTTGCGTCCCAACAGGTCGGTGACTACCAGGCTGACCTGGCCTTTCTCCGGAAGGTAATAGCTGATCTCTGTGACATCTGAAAAAGGATTGGGTGAATTCTGATACAGATCGAATTGATTATCCGTTGATTGTATCGCAGGCATGGTCAATCTCAACGATTCAAACGGGATGGAATTTTCATCGGTCAGCAGGCTCGAAGGGTCAATGGTCCAACAAACATTTTTCGTAAAACACGGATTTGTAATCCTGCATCTTACGGTCAGCAAAACATCACCAGCCTTAAGCGGCATGGGTTGCAAACTATACCAGCCTATCCTTAGGTTGCCGTTTTCAACATGGTATACCAGGTCCCCTTCATAGCCGGAAACTACATCATCTATTACCAATGAATTATCCGGTATATTGAAAATCAGAGAGATAGAACCTATTTCGGCGGCTTCTTTAATACTGATCGGAATATCCACAATTTCATTTGTGTTTATGTTGATTGTCCCTTCATTTTCCATTGAGAGAGCATATCCTGTCTTGGCCGCAGGTGAATAAGAGCCGTCCACATCGCCGTAACAAAGCGCTTTAAAATCGTTGGTCAGATTGTCAGTTCCCGTTATGGTTATCGTATCCTTTTCGAAGACCCAGTCTCCGGCCGGAAAGGAGGGGATGAGGTTTACAAAGCGCCTTACTGTTAACAAGGCATCAGTAGCGTTGACAAAACCCGAAGCATCCACATCGGCAGCCTCACGTTTTAAACCTGGAAGCAAACTAAACCCAACAAAGTGTTGGAGTATCAATAACGCATCTGCAGCGTTCACTCCTCCCCAGGGTCGGGTTGACGCTCCATCCAAAACATAGGTTCCGTTGGCAGGACTCTGAAAAAGGTAATGACCTGATGAATTGGTAGTAACCTGGCTTACAATTGAACCATTCTGTTTTAAAAGAACAGAGGCATTTAACATAGGTGTTGCCTCAGTGTTCATGTAGGTCAGGGTTCCTTCCAGGCTGGAACAATTGCTCACGATCACGGTAACAGAACTAACGGAGTAGTTAAAGCCATCGTAGGCAGTTACCGTATAAGTTGTTGTTAACGAGGGCGATACAGTAAAATATTGAAGATTGGAAGTAAATCCGGGAGGGTCAGAAGACCAGCTAAAGGTGTACGCTCCCGAACCGCCGGTAGCCATTGCCTGGATATCAGTCGGGTTACCGGCACAAATGGGTGTTTGAGTGGCCTGAGCCTCAACACTAAATCCGCAGCAAAGGACGCTTACTGCTACCTGGTCAGGCAGACTGGTGCAACCATTTGTATCGGATACCACCAGGTCAAAGGTGGCATTATTCACCAGTGGAATTGTTTGTGGGTTTTGTAAGTTACTGTTAATCAGCAAATTTTCCGGACTCCAGTGAAAGGTAAAAGGACCCGGGCTTCCTGAAGCGCTCCCGGTAAGGGTAGTACTAAACCCGACAAGGATTGTCATGTCGGGGCCTGCACTGGCGATTGGCGTCGGATTGACAGTCACTGCAGGACTAAAAGAAGTACCACTGCACCCATTCACAAAAGGAGTGATCAGGTAGTGAACAATGATTGGATTGGTGGTCGTGTTGACCAAAGCTTCGTTGATGCTAGCCCCTGTACTGCTGATTGCAGGATTGGAAATTCCAGGAACAGCATTCCTGGCCCAAGAGTATATGGGAGTAGGATAATCACTGCTGCTGGTGATATCATAGGTATTTTGAACATTACTACACCAGTTGGCAGTTGCCGGGCTGGTTATTACCGCGGTTGGGTTAACCGTAACTGCAAGATCAAAAGGAGTTCCGGCACAGCCATTTAACGTTGGAGTGATCAGGTAGTGAACGATAATTGGATTGGTGGTCGTGTTGACCAAAGTTTCGTTGATGATAGCTCCTGTACTGCTGACTGCAGGATAGGAAATACCAGGAACAGCATTCCTGGCCCAAGAGTACCAGGGAGTGGGATAAATACTGCTGCTAGTGGTAGTGTAGAAGTTGGAAACATTATTACACCAATTGGCGGTGCCCGGGCTAGTAATTACCGCGGTTGGGTTAACCGTAACTGCAAGATCAAATGGAGTTCCGGTACAGCCATTTAACGACGGAGTGATCAAATAATGAACAACCACATAGTTAGTGGTAGAATTTACCAGGGTTTCTGTAATGGAAGCACCTGTTCCATTGGCGGCTACCGGTATAATCCCCGGAACAGCCGCCCTTGCCCATAAATAGGAGGGAGTGGGCGTAGTACTGCTAATGATATTGTATGAATTTGAAACATTATTACACCAGTTGGCTGTTGGAGCGCTGGTTATCACTGAGGTTGGGTTAACCATTACTGCAAGATTAAAAGGAGTTCCTGCACAGCCATTCACTGTTGGAGTGATAAGATAATGAACAACAACAGGGTTAGTGATAGAATTTACAAGAGTTTCTGTAATGAGAGCACCTGTACCTGAAGCAGTTGCCGGTGTAATCCCGGGAACAGCCGCCCTTGCCCATAAATAGGAGGGAGTGGGCGTAGTACTGCTGGTGATATTGTATGAATTTGAAACATTATTACACCAGTTGGCAGTTCCAGGGCTGGTAATTACCGCGGTTGGGTTAACCGTTACTGCAAAATTAAAAGGAGTTCCGTCACAGCCATTCACTGTTGGAGTGATCAGATAATGAACAACAACAAAGTTAGTGGTAGAATTTACAAGAGTTTCTGTAATGAGAGCACCTGCGCCATTGGCGGTTGCCGGTGTAATCCCGGGAACAGCTGCCCTGGCCCAGGAATAGGATGGAGTTGGCGAATTGCTGCTACTGATGATATTGTAAGTGTTGGAAACATTATTACACCAATTGGCATTTGTAGCACTGGTTATCACTGAGGTTGGGTTAACGGTTACTACCAGATCAAACGGAGTTCCGTTGCAGCCATTTAACGACGGAGTGATCAGATAATGAACAACAACAGGGTCAGTGGTAGAATTTACCAGGGTTTCTGTAATGGAAGCACCTGTCCCGTTGGCGGTTGCAGGGGTAACCCCCGGAGCCCAGCCTCTGGCCCAGGCATAGGAGGGATTTGGTGAATTGGAGTTGCAGGTAATGGTGTATGTGTTGGATACATTATTACACCAGTTGGCTGTGGTCGGGCTTGTGACAGACGGGCTTGGATAAACGCTAATGGAAAAGCTTACCGGAGGCCCTGTAAACCCATTGGCCTGCGGAGTAACAGTTATGTTGGCTATTATGGGACTGTTTCCTGTATTTACGGTGGTAAAGGAAGATATGTCCCCTGATCCGCTGCTGCTTAATCCGATGGCTGTGTTATCGTTAGTCCAGGTAAAGGATGTACCGGAGTAAGGACCTGAAAAAACAATCTGAGGCGTAAGCTCACCATTGCAAAAGGCCTGGTTCGGAACATAATTTACAGTAGGTACTGAACTGATAATCATATCGGTAGTCGTAACGGGGGAAAGACAAACCCCATCGGTGGCCATCAGGTTATATGTCCCTGCGTTGACTGCCTGTGCATTGGGTATGGTCGGATTAGCCATGTTAGAGGTGAAGGCTGCCGGACCGGTCCACATCCATGAATAATTGCTCCCGTTCCCTCCGGTGGCTGTCCCGGAAAGCTGTAGTGTTCCGCCGAGAAGGACGGGGGAATTGGAATTTGCTGTGGCTGTTGGAGAAGGGAGGATAGTTACATAAACGGAGTCCCAGATCTTACAACCATACAAATTGGTCAGTTCAATATAATAATGACCTTCCTGGTTTGATTGTATATTGGGTATACTTGGATTTTGCTGGGTGGATGAAAAACCCTGAGGTCCGTAATACCAATGATAAGTGTTTGCTCCGCTGGCTGACAATTGCAGTGTAGCTCCCCGGCAAACCGGTGAATTGGAACTGACCGTATAAACAGGTGAAGGAATGTAATCAACTGTTACAGCGCCTGTTACGATACTGATCCCATCACTCACTGTAACTGAATAGGTTGTTAATACCACAGGTGAGACCCATAATTGTGACTGACCTGAAGAAATACCGGGAGGATTCGATGACCATGTATAAACATAATTGCCCGACCCTCCTGAAACATTGGCTGTAACATTACTTTGATAGCACCCGCTCCATCCGGGCGATACAACGGGAGGATTGGCAGAAGGGTTTATCGCCAGTGGTCCCTGGACAGTGACAACCACTGGGTCCTGAGGACTGGCACAACCTGAGGTATTATCGGTCACTACCAGTTGGAAGGTGGTTGTAGAACTCATGGCCACTGTCTGAGGATTCTGAACAGCCGGGTTTACCAGCAGGGCGGAAGGTGTCCATGAATAGGTGTAGTTTCCTGAACCTCCTGATGCAGAACCGTTTAAAGTAGTGGTATATCCTACCTGTACGGTTTTATCCGGACCGGCATTGGCAGTAGGTCGTACAGATACAGTTACTGTTACACTGGCACTGACCGATTGGATCCCGTCATATACAGTGAGATTATAAGTGGTTGTAATCATTGGACTTACCGCCGGATTATGCTGGAAAGAGGCAAAACCGGAAGGTACCGACAACCAGGTATAGGTATAGGTCCCGGTCCCGCCTGATACCCCAACGGATAATTGTGAAGACTGACCCTGGCATAACTGCGAAGGAAATGCCTCAATGCTGTCAATTATCAATGAGCCATTCAGAAAATTGCTTCTGAAATTATCAGAACCTGAAATCGAAAATGCTGGTAAACAGGTAATTAACAGGAGAATACAGAGGAGTGAATGCTTTTTTATAATTTTATGTTTATGTGTTAGTGTGTTCAGGTGTTTATGGATGCCGGTTTTTCAGTTCTCCAATGTACCAATGTACCAATGTACCAATATCCGGTTTAAGATTGAAAGATACGAATTTTATCAATTATATTCTGAATTTGGAATTATGAATTTTTCTGGTTGATTCAGGAAACTTTTCTGTTTATCCGGGTCCTTACCATTAATTTCCTTACATTTCCTTACTGATTTATGCTGATAGGAAGTCTATCATTTCAATGGTCAACAAAGGATTGAACAGGTTCTGTATCATTCTCCTTTTCCTGATATCGGCTCTTTCCCGGCTGTCAGCCCAGGAAATGCTGGGTCTGACAGGCAGCAACTATGCCGGTATCAACGGGCTTATGATCAACCCGGCCTGTCTGATCAATTCAAGGCAGTATTTTGAGGTGAATATCCTCACCACAGGCATATCACTGGATAACAATTACTTGTATTTTGCCCAGGGTGAATATACCTTCGGGAGTCTGTTTAAAAAGCAGTACCAGTCGGTAGATTACGGAATGTCGCCCGATAAGATCACCATCTATGATCATTATACAGAGGATTTGAAATGGGTGAACCAGAACCTTCGTATTACAGGGCCTTCGCTGATGTGGTCGTACCAGCGGCATGGTTTTGCCGTGACTACGGCCTTCCGGACGATGTTATCCATCCACGATGTTCCTTTTCATGTGGCAAAGTTTTCTTACGAAGGAGTAGACTACGTTCCACAGCAAAATATTCGTTATCAGGCAAATAATTTCGATATCACCCACCTGAGCTGGGCTGAGATAGGGCTGTCATATTCCTATATGATCTACAGGAAAGGTACGGATCAGCTTTCCCTTGGTATAAGTGCAAAAAAGATCATGGGTTTTTCTGCCCTTTACCTCATTGGCCGCCAGGCCGACTATATGGTCCCTGACGACAGTACACTGATCGCATACAACATGGATGCTGATCTGGGGATTGCCGTTCCTATGGAAAGCAACAGTACGGCTGTGACCCTGAAACCGTTGTTCCGTGGCCGCGGATATGGTCTGGATTTCGGCCTGGTGTACCAGAAAAACAAAACCCCTAAGATAAAAGGACGGCAGGGAATTCTGCCCACACTCTGTGGTCAGACCTTTGATGAATATGATTACAAGATCGGTTTGTCATTGCTGGATTTTGGAAGCATCCGGTTCACGCAGGACGCTGATCTGCTGGTCTTCGACAATGTCCCTACGGTATGGCCGATGATAAATAAGACAAAATGGAAGACGATCCATCAGGCGGTTTCTGAACTGAGCTGGCATTTCTATAACGATTCCACGGCAGCCATCAAAAGCCATGAATTTACCATGTATCTCCCGACATCGCTGAGCGCGCAGTTCGACTACAACATTGCCGGCGGATTTTATGTCAATTCGGTCTTCCTTAACTTCCTGAGCCTGGGTAAACCTAAGCTTTACCGGCCAACGCAGCTGGCTGTGGTGCCCAGGTTTGAAAGCCGGTTTTTCGAAGTGAATTTCCCGTTTTCGGTCTATGACCTGAAATATCCCAGGCTTGGAGTGTCGGTAAGGGCATTTTTTCTTACGGTAGGGACCGACCGCCTGGGTTCCTACCTGGGATGGCGCGATTTTACGGGTATTGATTTTTATCTCTCCATGAAGATCTATTTCAACAAAGGGTATTGTAAAAGGAAAAAACTCGCCAGGCATTGTGGTAACGGGGAATATCAAAAGTTCTTACGCTGAAATATCAGTGGGTCCTTACATCAAGGGCATCTCTCAGTCCATTTCCTACCAGCATGAAGGCAAGGACCATAAGCATAATGGCCAGTCCCGGCAATATAGCCAGGTGGGCTGAATCAAGGATAATATATCCGTAATTTTCCCTGATCATGCTCCCCCACGAAGGCATGGGAGGTTGTACGCCTATTCCCAGGAAACTCAAACCAGCTTCCAATAAAATGGCTGAAGCAAAATTGGCGGCCGATATCACTATCACCGGGCTCATCAGGTTGGGTACGATGTGCCTGAAAATGATCCTTGCATTGGTAAAACCCATGGCTTTGGCTGCTTCAACGTACTCTTTCTCCCTGATACTCAGGATCTGACCCCTGACTACCCTGGCTACCTCAACCCACATGGTAAGCCCGACCGCGATAAAGACCTGCCAGAAACCACGGCCAAGGGCAAAGGTGATGGCGATCACCAGCAGCAGGGTAGGGATGCTCCAGACTACATTGATCAGCCACATGACCAGCTGATCGACCCATCCCCCGAAAAAACCGCCGATGGACCCGATGGTTATCCCTATCAGCAAGGAAAGAAACACTGAGATAAGCCCGACTGCAAGGCTAACCCGGGTACCGATGATCAGCTGACTGAGCATATCCCGGCCGTATCTGTCCGTTCCCAGCCAAAAATGACGGGTGATGATCTCTACCGGTGTTTTCGACCGGTCATAGCGCATTTCCTGTCCTGTTTCCTCATCAATTCCGGTAAAGCTGTTTGCCCGGATGATATTGCCATCCACCTGGTAACGGCCGACCGGAATATAATCATACCGGCTTTTTTCGCCATACATCATCTTGCTGATCAGTGAGATGTGATCAAAACTGCCGGTTTTCGCTGTTTTCAGCATCGTGATCTTCTTTCCGGGCTTCAGGGTCCCAAGCTCAAGGAATTGTTGGTTACTGAATGGGGTTGGATCAGGTGTGATCAGGTAACCCAGTATGGCAATGACAGCCGTTAAACAAATAAACAGAAAGGATGGAAATGCAACAGGATCACGCCTGAACCGTCTCCAGGCAAGCCTGGAAAGTGAAGCAGAAGAGATGTATTCCCTGTTCCGAAATAAGGGAAGATGAAACAGAAATCCGGACATCCGATCAGGAAATTAGCTGTACAAGTATAAGGCTTTTTATTGACCTTTCATGTTCTACCTCATGTTCCTCAGGCCGTTTTCAATTTCAAAGGAAAGCTTTTCAAAGACTTCCCCGAAACTTCCCGTGCCGTCAATCTTGGTCACACCGTGCAACTGGTTGTATTTTTCAATGACCGGAACGGTCTTTGTTTCATGTTCCTGGAGCCTTTTCACGATCTTGGCCGTACTGGTGTCGTATGGCATACACCCGGCAGTCTTGCTTCTTTCATCCAGCCTGCGGATAAGCTCCAGGGTGGGTACTTCAATTTCAATGATCTGGGAAATAGAGGATCCATGCTTTTTTAACAGGCCATCCAAAATATAAGATTGAACCAGTGTCCTTGGGAATCCCTTGAAAATGAAGCCTTTAATGCCTTTTGAGTCGGCCAGCTTTCTTTCAATCAGGGGAATTACGATCTCGTCAGGGACCAACTGTCCATTCTCATAGAGTTCCATGATCCTTTTCCCGGTTTCTGTCTGGTTTTTGATCTCCTTGTCGAGTATTTCCCCTGTTGCCACATACTCCAACCCGAAAGCTTTTGCAAGGGCTTTTCCCTGCGACCCTCTGCCACATCCCGGGTAACCGAACAGCACAATGTTCAGCAACTTCTTGCTCAGCTCAAGTTCTATGATTTTTGTTATGGACTGATGAACTTCTTCAATACTGGACATACCCTCCACTTCAAAAAAGATGCCTTTGTCCTTGTAAAACTGCAACACAGGCATGGTCTTTTCGGTATATTCCCTGAGCCGGTTCCGGATAACGACTTCGTTGTCGTCGGTCCGCCCTGAAGTGACACCTCGCTTGAGTAGACGGGAAACCGACTCCTCCTCCTGAACACTCAGGCTTATCAGGCAGGTGAGAGAGGTGTTTAGCTTTAACATCAGTCCTTCCAGAATATATGCCTGTATGTAAGTCCTTGGAAATCCGTCGAAAAGAAATCCGTTGGAGTCGGGATGATCGATAATGGTTTTTTCTATGATCTGAACGATGATCTCATCAGATACCAGACCCCCGGAAGCAATAATCCCCTGGGCTTCCTGACCGAGTTTGGTCTTGTTGGCAATTTCTTTTCTGAGTAAGTCTCCTGTGGAGATATAGAAAAGCTTGTATTTCTTGATCAGGAACTCCGACTGGGTCCCTTTTCCGGCCCCCGGAGGACCAAACAGCGCAATGTTCAGCATAGTAGCAGTGATTAGAAGATTTAATACAGTAATACAAACCTACATCAAATTACTCAAATAAAAAAGGGTTAAAAGCATAAACCCCCAACCCTTTTCCATTATCTATTTTATTAATAATCAATTATATAACATCAATTTACTAATTACTAATTATTAATTATCAATTGTCAATTATCAATTGTCAATTCTTAACAATCCTCTTCATCGCCATCCCGCTTTCACTTTTCACCCTGACAAAATAGATGCCGACTGCCAGGTTTTCGGTTTGAAGGGTATATGTGAATTGCTGATCGTTCTTAGTGGTTGAATATGAGCTAATTACCTTACCAGTTGCATCGGTAACCAGTATCACGATATTACCCCTGTCGTTGTTGATTATAGCAAGATTGGTATTGTTGACCGTTGGGTTGGGGTAAAGGGAGATGAATTGGGAAAGATTGTTTTGTTCGATGCCAACCGAGCCGTTGATTGAAAAATTCTTGTCATTGATGTCGAAGAAGATATTTCCTGCTCCTTCCACCATAATACGGGCAGTAGTTGTTTGATTGGCAGGTACAACAAAAGAATAGGAACCGTTATTGGGAACACCGGCTCCAAGAGTGATAGGGAATGTATAGCCTCCGTCAAGAGATAATAGTACGTTCACATTGGGAGTATTTACAGGAGCCTGATCACTGCCGTTAACCGACCAGGTAACCGTTTGGGTTGAGTAGGAGGCCCAGGTGATGCCTGTTGTGTTGGGTGTAAGGATTGCGAAAGGACCAGGTGTGGCAGCCACGATCACTTTACTGGTCATCGGATTGTAAACAACGCCTGCTCCGTCGAGGACATTGTCACGGACGGTACAGCGGAAATTCAGTGTTCGGCTGTAACTGGGTTTAATTTCGCCAATGGTTGTATTATTATTGAGAATATTGGCCAGCTTGGGGAATACCCGTGTGCCGGAAGTGGTTGGGTTGAACGACCTGAAAATCGGTGCGTTTGCTGAGGGCGAATTCCAGTTTCCGGCCGGTCCGAGGTCATATTCCTCCCAGCAATAGGTCAGTGAATCTCCGTCAACATCAGTAGCACTGGCTGTCATCCTGAATGGAGTGTTCAGGGGGATATTGAAATCTCCCTGGACGGTCAGTACCGGAGGGTTGTTCCCGTCTGTAGTGGTTACTGCACATGAGTTGCCACCCCCATTCTGGGTATAGGTCACAATCTCATCAAAGCTTTTGGCATGGAAATAATCATCACTGTGAAGCTGCAGGTCCTGGTTTCCGCAGATCCCGGCATAGCCCATAATAGTACTGGCGCTTCCGGGTTCATAAGCTGCCGATGAAACCCTGTTTCCTCCGCCACAGGAGCCGGCCGTGGAGTTAAAAGTATGGTTGGCCCCAAACTGATGCCCCATCTCGTGAGCTACATAGTCAATGTCAAAAGCATCCCCGATAGGTGTATCCAGCCCTGTTACCCCCATGGCTTTCTTTGAATTATTGCAGATACATCCCAGTTGGGCTATTCCTCCGCCGCCGGTACTGAATACATGACCGATATCATAATTAGCGCTCCCGATAATGTTGGTACATGTAGTCTGATTCTGTGAGAGCATGGTGCCGCCATTGTTATTCGAATATGGGTCGGAGTTGGAATTCAGGTAAATAAGTAAAGTGTCGTTGGCTACAATGTTCATGTGAATTCCCAACTCCCTTTCATACACGCCGTTAACCCTGTTCATTGAGGTAACCATAGCTGCCAGCACACCAGGAATTGTGCCTCCGTGATAGGCTGCATATTCCCCTGTACAGGCCAGAGCCAGCCGGTAAGTCCTCAGGCTGCCGCTGATATCAAGTTTTTCAGCATAGTCTGTGTGATTCACCTCGTTGTCATTATGTTCGTCTGTATTCAGGCATTCCTGGGCAAAGTCCTGTCTTAAGGCATCTTTCTTATAATAGGAAATATACTCGTCGGTGATGAAACGGTTGGGCGGATCAACAAATACAGTCCCATTGGCCGAGATCATCATGGCATGAAAACCCCACTGGGTAAGATCACAACGCAGGGTGGCCGTAACATCGTCGATACCCTGGCCAGCATAGGTCTTGATCTCCGGAAAAGCATCAGCCAGTCCCTTTTCCATCACTGGTGATTCAACCAAACGGAAACGGGAAAAACTTCCATCGGGCATGGGCAACGAAAAGATGAAAGGGCTTTTTTTCAAAGAGACCGTGCTCTCATAAGGCACTTCTGCCAACATATTCTTCAGGTTGATGAGCGAAAGATGATAAGCCTGGTAGTTCCTTGCCCATGTATCAGCTTTTGCTTTAAATTCCAGCCCCGGAACGTCCGCCATGTTCCATGGAGAGAGGCTGTTTTGTGACATCACAGGAACTGCAAAAAGCAGTATTAAACAGATTTTCAATAAGGTAAGTGGTAATCTCATATTTATTGGGTTAAAATATTGGGTTAAATCTGATTGAAGGGTTAAGGGGAATCAATGTTTGTCTGTACTGTCAGCCATATGTTCAAATGGTTGCTTGACCTCGGTTGTATTTTGTTTGAAATAACATAAATAATGGAGGGTGTCTCCTTCAGAAAAGGGCTGAATGATCATTGAGCCCCGGGTCGTGAAAAAGTAGCCGTGAAAACCTGTATCCATGAAATCGATCTTGGCCGTTGCTGTAGGATCATCAATGCCTTTACCGCCATAGGTCCGTAATTGAGGGTACTTTTCCAGCAACGACCAGTCCATAACCGGCATCTCTGTAATGCTAAATTTGCTTATTCCCCCGTCAGGAAATGGAAACCCGATGATCTCATATTTCTTTTCCTTTTCGTTCTGCCGGATGACGGTGTTTGCCAGCACCTTTTTCAGCATGACAGTATTCAATTGCAAGGTCCTGAATTTCGAAGGCAGAGGAATCTGTTTGCCAATGATTTTTATACCCGCCGGATCAACATCTTTCCACATAATATCCTCATTAACAGTCTTTTGAACAGGATTGTTTAATGGCTTTATTCTTTTGTTACAGGAAAATAAAATGAAAAAGATCAGTAAAAGACTTACCGCACAGAAAAGGGTTTTACGCATGGATTTGCAGAAAGTGCAAAATTACACTTAATAAAGTATTTTACAAAGAAGATTTTCAGAATGTTATTAACGAGAATAATTTTTCGAATAATAACATTCTTTCAAACAGAAGGTTATCCGAATATTGATTTTAAATTGTAAAAGTGTATTTGAAAATTGATACAAAAATGAGTGTTTTTGTCAGAAGAAAAATTCAAAATTGGTATCAAATGGTTTATGCTGATAGTTCCGGCTAAGGGGGGGAAATAGACTTTATAAAAAGAAAGGGCGTCCCTTGTTTGAGACGCCCTTCAACATTATCAAAAATAACGGATTTATTGGATCACCAGTTTTTCAGTGAAGTTTGCACCTGAATTGGTGATCTTCAGGAAATATACACCTTTCACCAGGTCTGACAGCGAAATGACCTGGGTAGGAGTGAATAAGCGCACTGATTTAACCAGTTTTCCGGTTACGTCATAGATACCGGCTTCACCTTTTCCGTTGCTCAGCACCTGGATATAGTCGGAGGCAGGGTTAGGATAGATACTGATCTTTTTGCCCTGAAGTTCGTCGATGCCAACCACTGAGGACATGGCAACCTTAACGGTTTGGGTAACTTCTTTGGCTGTAACATGCTGGATCCAGGCTACGAATTCGCAGTTATTTTTGATGAATCCGGCGGTAGAGAAAGGAATAATTAAAGTCACCGGGTTGGAGATATTGAAATCGAGGTCGGTACCGTATTCGTTGGGGAACATTCCGCGGCACACATAATCCACTTCTGTTTGGTTGCCCCATACTTCAGGAATATTGGATTCGGTGAGGGCTGTGTGGAGTTTAAACCCATCAGGGAAGGCGGCGAAGGTTTGATTGATCGTGATGGTCGCCTGGTAGTTGGTCGCACTGAGCTGAGAAATACTGCAATCCACCGCATGGAAACCGGGCGTACCTATCCGTTCCTGATACATCGGCAAATAGGTCGTATAAAGAGAAGTAGTGGCATTTCCTCCCACGGCCGGAAGCACTCCGTCTACCTGAACTGTAGGGAAAGCAGTTATATTATAATATGACAGACGCGCTAACCCGGCTGCGATCTCGTAATTATCACCCTGGTGATATTCAACGGCAGCTACATCTTTATTATTAACCTCGATCAGGTCACGGATACCCATGGCCGATCCGGGGCAATACTGGCACCATGTGCCTGTCCCTGATTCAAAAAGCACCATGTTCCGGTCAACACCACCCGGTATAACAGCCGTATCGGTGTTGGAACTGTGTGAATACCCCAAACCGGCATAATGGGCCCTGGCTCCGTAAATATAGGTGTTTGCCCAGGGGGCAACATCTGTATACGTTAGCCCGGTCGTGGAAAAAACCACTTTCCCGTTACGGCTCAGTTTGTAAAGATCCGGGGTAGTGGCAGGCGCTGTCCATGAAACATCAATATCGGCCCCGTTCACTGTAGCTACCAGGTTCATGGGTGAAGTGGGTGCCGGAACAGAATCATAGCTCAGGTCATCAATATAATAACCGGATTGTGTACTTGAGGTAGGAGAGGGTGGAGTGTCCCCATCCCAACCGTAAAAATCGATCGCATCCATCTTCAATGTACTGCCTGTCCCGAAGGCCCCTTTACTCCATTTATAACTGATAATTTCAATATTATCAATATAGAAGGTTGCAAAATCATCATCAAGGTCAACAATTACGGCGATTTCTTTCCAGGTACTGGTTGGGAAAGAAGTCTTTACGGCTGTGGTTGCACCTGCATCCACAAAAATTGAATCGTTTTCCAGGTAACATTGTAGTGCCCAGACACTGTTGGCTGCTGCAAAGTCATTCAATACATTAAAGTAGCCAAGCTTCCCTGAAACAACATACATCCACCAGCTCAGTTTAAAACGACCAGCAGTCTTGTCGTTCAGCATAAAGACCAGGTCGTTGCCATTAACGACATAAACCAGGTCGTCCAATGAGTGGAATCGGATGATGCCACCTTGGAGCCAACGGTAAAGGACTCGAAATCAGTAGAATAAATATTCACCTGTGCTTTTACTGCAAAAGCACAAAAAAGAATGAAAATGAAAAGAAGGTAACTTTTTTTCATGGGGTTAGGTTTTGGGTTTAACATTGTTTTTTTTAGTGATAAAGGTGATAAAAGTGATTGTTGTGATTGAGGTGATGAAAAGTGAGGATTTTTGTTATTACAAATTTAAATTATTTTGCTTTACAATTGAATTTGTTTTGAGAATTTGATTAACAAAATTATTAATTAGTTGATTATTAGTAAAATAATGAACAAATTTTTGTAAAAATATAGATACATATGGATATTAATATTAATAATATAATAAGAGAATTATATGTTTGGCAGGTATTGCATTTTTTCATTTTTTTTCTTATACTTAGCCTTTAAGGGTAATTGATCTGTATCAATATATATATTGACATTTATCAATGTAATGTCAAAATAGATCATCGGCGAGACGATAAATATCATTATATACATCTAGTGCCATAAAACAATACTATTTACTTTTGACCGCGATTGAAATTTTAACGAAAAATTAACTGTCTCTAAGGCCATATCAAACCGGGGTTGGATGCATAACTATCAAAATATCAATTCATTATAAAACCTAACTATTAAATATTGAACATTAACCAAAAAAAAATCAACATGAAAAAAACAATTCTTTTTTTAGGTTGCTGTCTTCTTGGATGGGGATCAACAAGCCTTTTAGCGCAACAAGGCTTTGTTTCTACCGGAGGACAAGCCACCGGAGCGGGGGGGACGGTCAGTTTCTCCATTGGTCAGGTGGATTACCTGTCAGCCGCAGGAAACAACGGCACAATTATCCAGGGTTTGCAGCAGCCACAGTCATTACGGGGCATAAGCGGTTATCTTACTTATGACAATGCAGAAGGTACTGTGATGAACAATTGTACGGTACTGTTGAAGAACGGAAATACGGTTGTTGATCAGACAACGACTGACGCTGCCGGATTTTTCCAGTTTAACAACCCGGAAACAGGGAGTTATACCCTTTCTGCCACTACGGTAAAACCTTGGGCTACAGGTGCAGTAAATGCAACGGACGCATTACTCATTCTGACTCATTTCGTAGGAACTGCTCCCCTTACAGGTATCCGTTTGGTGGCCGCTGGTGTGGTATAGTCTCAATTGTACAAGACGTATTGACAAGAGCTGGAGGATTCATCGTGTATACTCTGCTTCGTGAGGTCTGTGCTGGTGGCGCTATCTGCGTCGCTGCGCTGGTGTTGTCATGCTCAAGGGTTTGTGCTTTGGAGATGTCAATGGTTCGTATGTACCTCCCGACACAAAAATTCAACCCACTTTGTTCCTCGAACATCAGGGTGTTCAAACAATCCAGGATAACCAGCTGGTTCAGATCCCGGTCAGGGTGACCGAAACCATTGATCTGGCTGCTGCTTCACTGGTAATGAACTTTCCACAGAATGACCTTGACATTGTTTCCGTTGAGGCCGCCTATGACAATCAAACCCTCGCTTTCAACACCGTTGGCAATCAACTGCGCATTGGCTGGTATACCCTTCAGCCAAAAACGTTGTTCCGTAATGATGTACTCATGACCCTTACTGTCAGACTGAAAAACTCCGGCAGTTCTTCATCCTTAGGTTTTGAGTTAACACCCGAAAGCAGCATTGCAGATTATTATGGTATTAATTTCGTAGATAAGAGCCTTGCCATTCCTGCCCTGGTAAACAGCAAACAGGGATTTGTCCTCAGCCAGAACATTCCGAATCCTTTCAAATCATCGACCCAGATCACCTATACATTGCCGGAAGACGGCTTTATTAAACTGGAACTGCTTGATATCGTAGGGAAACAAATTTCCGTACTGACCGAAGGTGTTGAATCTGCCGGCATCCATAACTATACCCTTTCAGCAAATACCCTTTCTGATGGCGTATATTTCTACAGGATGTCAGTAAATACTGGTTCACAACAATATTCCCAAACCAAACGAATGGTCATTTCTCAATAATTACAGAAGTCTTAAAATAAAATACCCGAATAATAATCAAACAATAACCAAAAAAAATCATAAAACCTAATAATCATGAAAAAACTGAGACAAATTTTAAGTTATGTTACAGTGCTCGTTTTCGTCTTGCACTTTTCATTATCTGCTGTTTTTGGTCAGGCTCCTCATTTTATGAGCTACCAGGCAGTAGTGCGTAATGCCAGCAATGCCCTCGTTGTGAATGCACCCGTAGGAATTAAAGTAAGTATTTTACAGACTACTCCTGATGGAGCTGTTGTATTTGAAGAAACCCACGTTGTTAACACCAATGGTTTTGGTTTGGCAACCCTTGAAATCGGCAACGGAACCGTCGTTTCCGGAAGTATTGCCACCATCCTCTGGACGGCCGGCCCATATTTCATCAAGACCGAAACTGATCCCAACGGTGGTGCTGATTATAGCATTACATCTGTTACTCAGCTGATGAGTGTTCCTTACGCTCTGTTTGCCGAAACATCCGGAAGCTCAACTCCTGGTCCCCAGGGTGAAATCGGACCTCAGGGTCCTCAGGGAGAACCTGGTCCAGTTGGTCCTCAGGGTCCTGCCGGTGAAGGCGGAATGTCTGTTAACTGCCTCGAATGCCATAACCATAACCCTGCTACTGCATCTCCTCTTGCCAAGGCATTAGCCAATGCAGGCAATGAAATCCAATACTCAAAACATGCTGAAGGTTCAGAACTGGCCATTTCCGAAGGCGGATCAGCCGGTTGCGCTCCCTGCCACTCAAACGAAGGATTCCACAGCGTTGTCGATGGCAATGTTATTCCTACTTATATTCTTGGAGGAAACGGTAAGTATTCCTTCTCATACAATGCAACTGCTGCTGCTTCTTCCGGTTTAACAACCTTACCCACAACCATGGGTTGTTTTACCTGCCATAAAGGCAATGCTGCCGATTCAATGGCTTTATATACTACTGCTGCTGTTCCTATGACCATGTGGTCATTCCCGGGTCAGACAAAAACCATTGATCTCACCCAAAATGGCGGCGAGTCAAATTTATGCGTAAAATGTCACCAACCCCGTCCGATGAGCTATTCAACCACTCTCTCCAATGGCGCCAGTGTTAATTATGCTGATTTAGCCGCTAACCCGGGTAATATGTTCTTTGATATTGCTGTTGGTAACGCTGCTCCCAATAAACTCGTTCCTTCCTACAGGACTCATAACCACTATGGTGCAATTGGTGCCGTTTTTGCCGGTAAGGGTGGAGTTGAATTCGCCGGAGCTTTGTCTTATGACAATACTTCAACCCATCCAACCGCAGCTTCATGCCAGGATTGCCACATGGCCACTCCAACCGCTATGACTGGCGGTCATACCTTCTGGATGACAAACCCGGAGACCGGAACAACCAATTTTAAGGGTTGCAATAAAGCAGGCTGTCATACTACTATGAGTGCAACAAATACCTCCTGGGTAAACACCAGAGCAGAAATCCAGGGTAAACTGGAGGAATTAGCTCAGAAGTTAATAACTCCTGACGGAATTGAGATTATGCATAAGAATCCAGATGTTGCTTCCAATGTGTTTGCCGAAGTTACCCCGGAAGGGTACGACGGATACCTGGATATCTTTGATCCATCCACCAACCCGACCGGTGCCATCAGGAACCCGGCTCCTTCAAATTCATGGTCTGCAGCCGATAAAGCAACCAACCTGGCTTTACCTTCCCTTGGATCTTTGCTGAATGTTCAGTTCGGTGCTATCATCAACTTCCAGCTCTGCCTTAGGGAATACAGCAAGGGAGTACACAATCCTGCCTATTCAAGGGCGCTGTTATACAACTCTATAGATGCGCTGACCGCTCAGGGCTTCTAAGAATAACCTAATCTTCTAAAAAAAGGTGTCTCAAAAATGGGGCACCTTTTTTTTATGTCAGATGTGAGATGTCAGATGTCAGATGTCAGATGTTGGATGTGAGATGTTAATCGTTTGAGAAAAGGTATTGAAGCGCTTCAGTCATGTGAGCCGACCAGAAACCCCAGTTATGTCCCAATGAATCCATTTTGTTATCTTTACTAACAAATTCAAATTTTCATGAGATCATTTTCCAGCTTCCTTGTATTTTTTGTAATCATTTCATTTTCAGCCTCATTGCTTGTTGTCTCCTGTAAAAAGGATAAGTCGGGGGATCCGTCATATTCCGATTTCAAGCAGTATAAACCAGGGCTCTTCAGGATAAAGGTCAATAACAGGTACGGGTTTATTAACAAAAAGGGAGAAGTGGTGATCGAGCCAAGATTTCAGTATGCTTCCGACTTTTGGTTCGGGCTTGCCAGGTTCAGTCAGTGGGATACCAATGCCGGTAATCCCGAAATTCGTTGCGGTTTCATCAATGAAAAGGGGACAGTAGTCATTCAACCTGATTTTTTCCCTCCGGACTATAATCCCAGTGTCGGTGATTTTACGGCAGATGGACTGGCGGGGATACCGGATGCAGCAGGACATTGGGGTTATATCAACCGAAGCGGCAAAGTCGTGATTCCCTTTCAGTATAACCAGATCCAGGATTTTCACCATGGCTTTGCAGGTGTCCTTACACCTACCGGTTACGGACAGATCCGTACAAATGGTCATTCGTTATCATCTATGGATTTTGCCAATATTTCAACCTTTAATGAAGGCCTGGCTCCGGTCGATACCAGGGACGTCAGTACAGGGTCGCTGATCTGAATGTTGCCTTTATGGTTGATGGCGACCTGGTTTACCCCTTTTTTGAAGGTAGGGCAGCCGTTCGCAAAAACGGAAAATATGGGTTTATTGACAAAAAGGGAATCTGGGTGATCTCCCCTCAGTATGATTATGCAAGCTGGTACTCTGAAGGACTGGCACTGGTTGCAAAAGCTCAGCGCTGCGGGTATATCGACAGGAACGGTACAACTAGGATCTCTTTTCAATACCTTTCTGCCGAAGACTTCATCGGGGGATTGGCTTATGTAATTCTGACGGATAACACCAAAGGATACATAGATACTGATGGTAACCTTGTCTGGCATGGCCCGGCCAAGAAAGGCGCCTTATCTTCTGAGGTATTCACTGATGAACAACGACTGAACCGGCGTCTCAGGCAGGAATAATCCGGAATTGATGACTGCCTATTGCCGACTGCCTGAGAATGTATGCAATTGGACACGATGTATCGTGTCCCTACGAAATTTTGCTGACTGCTGATTGTCAACTGAACCCAGGTATTGTGCCCTTATTGCTTATTCCGGGCAAGGTTGTAGGAAATGCCTGTTTTCGACCGGAGGTTACCCCCATTACCCTCACGGTTAAGGTAAGGTGAAAGTTCCAGCACAAGCTGCCAGCGACGATCAGTTTTTAATGGTTTTATCCTGATGCCAAGGTCGGCAAAATATCCATTAATAATTGAATTTTGATCCTCCATATAGGCCGGGTTAAAACTGATCCCTGGCCCCAAATAATAATTAACCAGCTCAGTCCGGCTGATATTCCACATGGGCGAGATCTCCATGTTCAGGTTGGTGAAAAAGGTATTGGTTTCTATCCGGTAATCAATCCATAACACCTTTTCAGTATTAGTGCTGATGGCAAGCACCGACTGAAACGGATAATAACTGATGGCAACCTGGCCCATAAGCCCAGCTAAATTAGTCATTATCAACAGGATAAACAAGTATCTTTTCATAAGCTTTCTTTCAGTAAACAATAAGCCGGTTTGGGAGAATAGGTCCCGTCATATAAAAGCGGGTAATCAGTCCGGTTGAAATGACCCGGAATCCATGAGTTCTTATCACTGATTCCCCAAAAGGTCACACCGTAACGAAATTTTGAAGGGATCTGATTGTAGTTTTGAATGATTTTTCCGAGTAAAATGGCCTGATCCACCAATAAGGAATGACTGGGCGTTATCTGTTTTGAATAAGGATTCACTGAGATATCAAGTTCTGATAAATGTACAAGATACTTATTATCAGCCACATCCTTCATTGCATCAACCATCTGGGAAATTTCAGGATATATTATATTCACATGCATCTGCAATCCGATTCCGTCAATTGTTATCCCTCTGTTTCGCAGATCATTCAGAAAGACCAGGACAGCTTTCCGTTTCCCGGCATTTTGTTCAAGGTTAACGTCATTATAAAAAAGGAGTACATCCGGGTCAGCTTCATGGGTATATCTGAAGGCTTTTTCGATATACGCTGAACCGACCTTTTGTTTCCAGATGGTGTTTCTCAATGTTCCATCCTCGTTAAATGCTTCATTTACAACGTCCCAAGCTTTGACCTTATCTTTAAAATGAGTTACAATCGTTTGAATATGAGATTTAAACAATTCTTCCCAATCAGCTGAATTTCCCTGAAAATTTACAATCCAAGAAGGAAGATCTTCATGCCAGATAAGCGTGTGTCCATGAAGCCGTTTACCATATTGCGAACAGAAATACGCGAGTTGGTCGGCCTCTGTCCAGGCAAAGGTGTTTTCTTCCGGGTGAAGCCAGGCAGCTTTAAAGATATTCTCAGGGGTGATGCTGTTAAACTGCCTGATAGCAATGTTCCTGTATATGGTGTCGTTCTGCAGATCAAACAGATCTATGGCAACACCAACAGGGTAGGAAGCATATTCATATAAACCGGTACTATCTTCACAGCCTGGAATATCAGATGGTGAACAACCGGAGCATAAAGCCATGAGGATGGTGTTCAGTGATATGATTATCAGTTGGTTGTAGCTAATAATTTTCATACTGTTTTCTCAATGGCTTTGGCTTCCCTTAAAACAATAGTATTTACCGGCATAGAAAGATTTTTCTTGAACGTAAGCATACTATTTGACAATAAAAACGCCAATTGTCAAATTTAGTTGAATTTTGACAGATGGATCTCATTTCTCCAATCTGCAATCCGGAATTACTTTACATTATAAAAAGAATTATATTTCCTCTGTAAAACAATTTGATTTCAATGGTCAGAGGGAACCTACATGATGTTATTCATGGTGTGTTTGTGAAATTGAAGAATTTCATGTAGGTTTGAAGCAGTAACCCATCAATAATCAATCTTATTAATACCTGAAATACAGGAGAGTAGAAGTTTTCTTTACCCTGAGTTCACCAATATTAAACCGAATTTTTAACGTAAATACTTCTTTCAGCATCATTAACGAAAAATATCATGATTTTACAGATCTCCAACTTAAACAAGCAATACAGCAACGGCGTAATTGCGCTGAGCGATGTGTCGCTTACTATTGGCAACGGCATGTTTGGACTGCTGGGTCCCAATGGTGCCGGAAAATCCTCTTTAATGCGGACGCTTGCAACCTTGCAGGAAGCTGACAGCGGCACAGCCATGCTTGACGATATTGATGTTCTGAACAACAAGGAAGCGGTCAGGAAAGTGCTGGGGTACCTTCCACAGGAGTTTGGTGTATATCCACGAACTTCTGCTGCCGATCTGATGGAGCACCTGGCTTTACTGAAAGGTTTTGGCAACAGGAGCGAACGAAGAGAGATGGTCAATAATCTGCTAGTTAAAGCGAATTTGTGGGAACACAGGAAAAAATCGGTCAGCAGCTATAGCGGAGGAATGCGGCAGCGTTTCGGGATTGCCCAATGTCTGATCGGCAGCCCCAAACTCGTTATAGTGGATGAACCCACGGCAGGTTTAGACCCCGGCGAACGCAACCGTTTTTACAATATCCTCAGCGAGATCGGAGAAAACATCATCGTGATCCTCTCAACGCATATTGTTCAGGATGTTAAGGAGCTCTGCACCCATATGGCGATCATGGATAAAGGAAAAGTGTTGTTCCACGGTAATACCGATGATGCCCTTGAACAAATCAGGGACAAGGTTTGGGAACGGAAAGTAACTAAGGCGGAACTGGCTGGTTTCCAGGGCGAATACAATATCATATCGAGCAAGTTGGTTGGTGGAAATCCATTGATCCATGCCTTTTCAGATACAGAACCCGGAAACGGTTTCGTAAAAGCCGAAGAAAACCTCGAGGATGTATTTTTTGCAAAGATCAACGAACTGGTTTAACTACCATTAAATTACTGATTATGTGGAAATTTATCAGATACGAATGGAAACTGTGGCTTAAGTCACCAATGTTATGGATCTTTTTACTGATCAATACCCTGCTGGTGATGGGTGCCGTATCTTCCGATAATGTAACCATTGGCGGCGGGGTTGGCAGTGTAAACAAGAATGCCCCCTATGTGGTGGAGTTTTACTACGGGGTTATGTCACTGATTTGCCTGCTGATGACTACTGCTTTTATGAATTCGTCAGCCAACAGGGACTTCACAAACGGCATGTACCAGTTTATTTTTACCTCTCCGATAAAGAAGCGGGATTACTATTTCGGAAAGTTCATCGGTGCGTCTACTATAGCAATAATACCTTTATTAGGGGTATCCATAGGGAGTCTGATTGGCCCTTTCATGCCATGGGCGCAACCTGAGAGGTATGGTGCAGTGGTTTGGAACGGGCACTTGCAGGGCCTGATCTGTTTCGGAATACCCAACACCCTGATTGCCGCTGTATTGTTGTATGTGCTTGCCATCACTTTCCGCAGCAACATCGTTTCTTTTATAGGGGCTATGCTGCTGCTGGTGTTGTATGGTGTTTCAGCAGGCTTTACCCGGGATATTGAAAAAGAATGGCTGGCTAACCTGCTCGATCCTTTCGGATTTCGTCCTGAGAGTATTATGGCCAAATATATGACGGTGGATGAGAAAAATGCTCATGGAGTATCCTTAGGTGGCGCGTTGCTGATAAATCGCATTATTTGGCTGGTTATCAGTGCTTTGATCTTAACTTTGGTCTATTTTAAATTTTCTTTCACCCTAAAAAATCAAAAGATTAAAAAGGAGAAAGAAAAAAAGGATGATGAAGTGATCCAAACGAATGAACCAAAGGATCATGCCTATACCATTATTCACCGGTTTTCATTTTCAGCCTTGTGGTACCTGATCCGTTTTGAAACCAAAGCCATCATCAAAAATCCAACCTTCATCATCATCGTCGTGATCGGGCTGATCAACCTGATCGTCTCACTCACCAGCTTTACCGGCCGTTACGGAACCGACCAGTACCCGGTTACCTATGATGTGATCGGTACTATACAGGGTTCTTTCTACCTATTCCTGATCGGTATCATCACCTTCTATTCAGGTGTGCTTGTGTGGAAAGAAAGGGATATGAAAATCAATGAGATACAAGACTCTACACCTGTTCAAACGGCTATGCTGTTTGTCTCAAAACTGATTGCAATGGTGTTTTCCATTGCCTTGATTCTTGGTTTAACCATCATTATAGGGGTAATTACGCAATCCCTTTTCGGATATTACCGCTTTCAACTGGATGTTTATATTAAATCACTGCTGGTCCTTGACCTGCTGTCATTTTCTTTTTTGGTCGTGATAGCCTTGTTTTTCCATTACCTCATCAACAATCGCTATATTGCCTACTTTGCCTTTGTAGCCTTTATCATCCTCAACCAGTTTATCTGGAGCGCCCTGAAGATCAGCACCAACATGGTGAAATTCGGAGCAACACCCAGTGTTGTTTATTCAGATATGAATGGTTTTGGACCCTTTGTGCCTTCACTGGTATGGTTTAATATCTATTGGTTTGTTTTCTCTGTTATTGTCGGCTTTCTTATATACTCTTTTGTTTTAAGAGGCCAGGAAACCGGTTTGCGCCACCGTCTCGGACAATCGAAATACATATTGGTGAAAAACAAGCTGGTCATCGGCTTATGTGTCATCGTATTTATATTGTGTGGAAGCTTTGTCTATTACAATACCAAGGTGTTGAACAAATATGACTCCGAGAAGGAACTGGAAAACAAGCAGGTGGATTATGAAAAGCAGTATAAAAAATATGAGAAACTGGTTCAGCCCAGGTTTTACAAATACAATTACAACATCGATATAATGCCTTATGACCGCAGTGTGGTGGCAACCGTTGAAGCATGGGCCAGGAACATTTCCACTACACCTGTCACCGAGCTGCATTTCACGCTTCCCACCATACCCGACAGTGTGAAAATATTGATCAGGGGCAGCAAGCTGAAACTGAACGATAAACGCCTTCATTACCGGATCTACACCCTGGAGAAACCCTTGCAACTTAATGATTCTGTGCTGATTACTTTTAACGTTTCAAAGATGACCAGGGGATTCGAAAATGAAGTCAGTTTTACCCAACTCACCCAAAACGGAACGTTCTTCAATAACATTGATATTATTCCCACTTTTGGCTATAACAAAGGATATGAAATCGGGGACAAGAATAAGAGGGTTAAGTTAAAGCTTCCCAAGCGTCTCCGTATGCCGAAATTGAATGAAAATGACCTGGCTTCCAGGGCAAATACCTATATCAGTACGGATGCCGACTGGGTGGAAGTGAACACCACGATCAGTACAACGCCCGATCAGATTGCCATAGCTCCAGGAAGCCTCATCAGGTCATGGAAAGCGAACGGCAGGAATTATTTCAATTACAGGCTGGATCAGAAGTCACTTGATTTTTATTCCTTCATATCGGCCAGGTACCTGGTAGCCAGGAAGAAATGGAAGGATATCGACCTGGAAGTCTATTACATCAAAGAACATGAATATAATGTGCCCAATATGCTGCTAAGCCTGGAAAAGTCGCTGGAATATTATACGGCCAATTTCGGGAAGTATTACCACAGGCAGTGCCGTATCATTGAATTTCCGAGATATTCCGGATTTGCGCAGGTCGCAATGTCACCAAGGATGATATTGACCAGGTGTTTTATGTGGTTGCGCATGAGATGGGACACCAGTACTGGGCGCACCAGGTATGCGGTGCCGGTATGCAGGGGGCAGAAATGATGAGCGAAGGTTTTGCCCAATATTCAGCGTTGATGGTGATGGAAAAGGAGTATGGCAGAGAAAAGATGAAAAAGTTCCTGAAATATGAGATGGATGGGTACCTGAATGGCAGAAGCTCGGAGTTTGAAGCCGAACGCCCGTTGATGAAGTCTGAGGAACAGGGCTATATTCATTACCAGAAAGCCAGCGTGGTCATGTATTATCTGAAGGAGATGATAGGTGAGAACAAGGTGAATGAAGCTCTGAGAACCCTGCTCGATTCCTTTGCTTATAAAGCACCGCCTTATGCCACCTCGTATTCGGCCATCAGGGCTTTCAGAAAAGTTACTCCCGACAGTTTACAGTACCTCATCAGCGACCTTTTTGAGAATATCACGCTTTTCTCTAACCGGGTCACGGAGGCTAAATGCAAAAAGACCGGCGAAGGGTACGAGGTAACCATTAGCACAATCTCAGAGAAATTCAGGGCGGATACCCTTGGAAAAGAAAAAAGTATTGCTCTTTCTGACTATATTGATATCGGGATCTTTGCCGAACCTTCCGGCAAGAAAAACCTTGGAAGACCATTGCTGTTCAAACGGGTGAAGCTAACCAAAAAAGATAACGTATTCAGCTTCATTGTAAAGGAAAAACCCTGCCAGGCCGGTATCGACCCGTATAATTATCTGATTGACAGGATCCCCGACGATAATGTGAAGAAGGTTGAGGTCGAGTAGTGTCGGATGCAAGATGTCAGATGTAAGATGTCGGATGTAAGATGTAAGATGTCGGATGTAAGATGTCGGATGTAAGATGTCGGATGTAAGATGTCAGATGTCGGATGTAAGACGTCGGATGTAAGATGTCAGATGTCGGATGTAAGATGTCAGATGTAAGATGTAGGTTCTATTTGATTGACAGGATCCACGACAATAATGTGAAGAAAATTGAGGTAGAGTAGACCGCCTACTGCCTGCTGCCTGCTGCCAACTGCTTCGCATAGCTAACACTGAAAGCGGAAGTGATTTGATCGTTTATTAACACCCCTGAATAATCGAAACGAAAATCAAACAACCCTATTCCAAAACCTGTTGTGTAATATTCAGCTCCGCCTTTTGTTTCAAATTCATGAAGTTCGCCGCCTCTCACAGCGAGCATGAAAACCTTATTTATGGTTATTCCGGCTTCTGCCCCGAAATTGTGGCGAAACTCAACTGGTTGAACCTCATCACTTTCTGAAACAGGTAAAAATGATCCGAAATATCCTTCAACCGGCGTTACCGTCGATTGATATCCTTTTTGGATTTCTCTGGCCCATCCGTCTGAGTTGAAATAAATATCAGGCGTCGGAACTAAAATATGTTCAATTTGATAGGCTAAATCAAAATGAAATGATGAAAGGGAAGAAATCCGGTATTTATAGGACAACATTGTCCCGGCTGCTGCAGCAATCGGAATATTACAGCTCTTTTTCGATTCTTTTGCAGAATAATTTACTTTAGGACCGATATCTGATACCGATAATCCAATGTCCCATCTTACACTTGATTGTTCAGTTAAATAGTAATGTTTCCGGTAATCAATTCCCAAATCGACGGAGAAGGTATTAAAGGCAGGTTTTAAACCTGGCGCCAGGTCACTTTTTATCAATTTCACCCCGGCTCCGGCAGACAAACGCTGGCTGAAGGAATGGGCAAACCTGAGACTGTGATAGCACTCGTAAGGTCTGCTGATCAGGCTGTAATTATCCAGATGGACCTTGCCTAAATGGAAATAATCAAAGGAATATCCAAAGGTATTAAGGCTGTCGGGGGAATAGTATAAGCCGAGAAAACCCAGATAGGAGTCAGGACTGTAGTCTGTCCATACCGAAAGATTCGTTTTGATCCCTACTGTTTTTTGATTTCTCGACAGCAGGGCCGGATTCTGGGTAAGACCGGCATCAGTATAAATTGTGGATGATACTGTCCCGATTTCCCCCATTCCTCCGGTTTGTGCGTTAGGATTAAGGTATAGAACCGGAAGGGTAGTGGTGTATCCCTGATCTGTATGAATTGCTTGCGGAAAAGTCCGGAAGTATATGATAATCAAAATAATGAGGGAAATATTCCTTTTCATTCCGACTAACTTCATGAGTATGACAGATTTGTTTATTACAAATATTAACGGGTGAGGTCCGTAGTTATTGCCGGATATGACAAATGTAAGATGACGGATGTATGATGAAGGATGTCAGATGTCAGATGTCAGATGTCAGATGTCGGATATGTGATGAAGGATGTCGGATGTGTGATGTAAGATGTAAGATGTGTGATGTAAGATGTAAGATGTAAGATGTGTGATGTAAGATAAAAGTTGTAGTATCTATCTGATTATCTGGATCTTTTGGAGAATGTTCTGTTCCGGACAGGGTATGGCCAGGAAATATATTCCCGGAGCAAGAGATGTCAAATCGATCGTGTATGAAGAATTTGTTAACGTGTTGGTCAACAGTTCTTTATATATCTCTCTGCCACAGATATCGGTTACATGAAGGGTCACATTCTGTTTTGTCAATCCATTGATTTTCAGAGAGAAAAGACCGTTACCCGGGTTAGGGTAGAGGTCCGCAGAGGCTACGTCAATGGCAGGCTGGATACCTACTCCCGAGGGAGTCCACGACCAGAGATCACCCAGGAGGGTCGGGTTTCCGTTTCCACAGGTGACATATCCTTTGGCTCCGATGGTAAAGGTGGCGGCGTTTTTCCTGGCGGTGCCCGGGAAATCAGGTTGCTGGGTCCAGGTATCGGAGGTTGCATTGTACTGCCAGAAATCGGTTAACAGGGTATTGGTATGATCTTCTCCGCCCATGATGAAACCCAGGCCGCCGATGGAAAAACAGGCGGCGGATATACGGGCGGTTCCGGGGAAGTCTGCTTTCTGCGTCCAGTGGTCGAGTGTCTGGTCATATTCCCATACGTCAGTCAGGAAACCCGCCGAACCTTTCCCGGAAACGACATATCCCTTGCTGCCAATGGTGAAATATGCACAGGAATTTCTGCCAGTACCCGGAAAATTGGCTTTTGGGATCCAGTTTCCGCTGATGCCGTTGTATTCATATAAGTCATTAAAGAAGGAGGTTCCAACACTGCCCAGTCCAACATACCCACCAGCGCCGGACATGCTGAAGGCCACCGCACCGGCCCTTGCAGCACCGGGAAAATTGGTAAGCACCGACCATGCATTCGGAGTGGGATTATAGTTATAGAGCTCCGTAAGTCCCCCATATTGGGTAGAACCCGTAGTGATCCATCCCTTACTGTTTAATTCGAAAGAAACCCCGGCAGAAGACCCCACAGGCATGCTTGCCTTGGCAATCCAGGTGTCGCTGGGCGGATCGTAACGCATAAGCTGGGAAGTATAGGGTGCCGACTGAAGATTGCCACCGGCTACATAACCATAATCTCCAATGGCAAACCCGGCACTCAGGTCGCGGCCAAGGGGGGAGCAATCAGCCAGTTGTGTCCAGTAGCCCTGGGCCATAGCCATTGTAAGCGATAAAAAAATAAGGGAAATGAATGAGGTAATTTTCAACATAAGGGTCAATTTTTTATGGTGACAAAATGATATGAATTAAAACCATCCGAAGGTAGTAAAATTTTTAATCAAGCTATTGACATCTTTATACGTATGTTATAAATTTGGGTGCTATTGGTTATTATACATTTTCATAACGAAAATTTAAGTGCACATAGTAATTAATTATTATCCAATAAATTATGAAGAAATTCTTTTTTTTCAGTATTATTATGCTTTGCATGATTCAGCGTCCGTATGCTCAGGTTTTCGACACTGCCTGGGCACATAAATTTCAGCATGCCATCGACAGTAATCTGGCTCTCAATCCTGTACGAGGCTCTTCAGTAGGAATTTATGTCCCCGGGCATGGTCTCTTTCAGCATTCTGATGGTATTGCGTCCACCGGTATTCCTGTAACCGCGCAGACGCGATTTGCCATAGGCAGCAATACAAAAGCTTTTGTCGGAACCTTGATGCTTAAACTACAGGAGCAGGGCGTTTTATCCTTAGATGACCAGCTTCACCAGTGGTTGCCCGCTTTTCCTTATGTCGATTCAACCATCACCATCCGCCGGTTGCTCAAACATGAAAGCGGTTTGTATGATTACTTCAACGATAACCCTTCAATATTCGATTCCATTTTGGCGGACACATCCCACTATTGGACACCCTTAGAGGTACTTGCAACCATTGGTCCGCCGCATTTTAAACCTGGTCACGGCTACTCGTATTCAAATACCAACTATCTTCTGGCAGGAATGATCATAGAAGCTGCGACAGGAACACCCTGGTGGCAGAAAATGCATGAACTTATCCTCGACCCCCTGGGCATGACAAATACCTTTTTAGGCGGATTTGAACCCCCAAACGGTCCTGTGGCAAATGAATGGTGGGATACAATGGAAGTAGTCAACACACCCATGCCAGCTTTTTATAGTATTGCCAATGCAGCAGGGAGCATTTTCTCAACACCTGAAGACATGACCCACTGGTACTATGAGTTAATGAACGGAACCCTTCTGACCCAGGATTCCCGACGGCAACTACTTGATCTTGAAGCAACTTCAAATTACGGACTTGGAATTGGGGGCGGATATATCTATTACAATGGATACAGATATACTTATAGCCATACCGGTGGCACTATAAGTTCTTTTTCAAACATGAGTTATGATATTGCTTCCCATTCAGTGATTTGTATCCTGACGAATGAGGTTGCTTCTAATCCGTATGCCCTTTTCAACACGATGTATATCGCTTTCTTAAAGTATTTTCCCAAGATTCCTGATGATGCAGGAATTGCTAAGGTTGTAAAACCCTGGCTATATTACTGTACAACTTCTGTGGAGCCTGCTGTATGGATTAAAAACAATGGATCTTCCCCTATTTCCGTGGTGGATGTGAACTACCAGGTTGATGGCGGAAGTGTTTTTACCTATGCCTGGACAGGCACCCTGGCACCCGGAGCCACCGTTAACCTGATTCTCCCTGCGATGACGGTACCCAACGGATTTCATTCCTTCCGGGTTTATACCTCTTTGCCAAACGGGACAGCAGATTTATATAACCTGAATGATACATGTTTCAGCAATTTTATAGTAAATGATGCAAACGGCCTTACCCTCCCGCTTACAGAAGATTTTGAAGGACCGTCTTTTCCCCCGCCGGGTTGGTGTATGGGAGCAGCAAATATATTGCAGTGGGGTAGGACACACCTGGCTGCTGCCTCAGGTAACTTCTCGGCAGTCAGAAATAACTATCTTGATTGGTGGTCTATAGGATTTTACGACCTCTACATGCCTTTGCTCAATCTGAACTCCATTAGCAATCCTGTATTGAAGTTTAACTATGCATATTCCTTCATACCTACGTATAATGATGCTCTTAGTATCTCTGTATCAAGTGATTGTGGAATGAACTGGTTGCCGGTATTTAGCAAATCCGGTGTTAATCTGGGGACAGTCCCAATAGCTGCCGCACCCTTTTACCCGGATACGATTTCAGAGTGGAGTCCGCAAAGCATCTCCCTTTCACAGTTTACCGGTAACATCCTTATCCGTTTCCGTAGCCAGAATGCTTACGGAAATCTGCTATACATTGATGATGTTGAAGTTTCATCTGTTGCTGGTATGGCTGAAATCACTCAAAACAACGATCTCAAGGTTTATCCCAACCCGGCAAAAAACATCGTCAATGTCAGCGGCATGGAAAGGAATGACAATGTTTGCCTGATGGACATGACGGGCAGATTGATAGAATGTAAAAGGAATACAGAAGGACAGTTGCAGTTTGACCTGTCAGCACTTGCCCCGGGAATGTACCTGATACAGTCGGAAGAGATTGTAAAGAAGGTTTTAAGGTACTAAATGATCGGAAGACATTTCTGAAGGGACAACTTAGTGACACATTTCGCGCCATCCTTTGAGAACATTGTAGTTAACAGAAAGTCCGCTAGTACAAAAAGATTCACTTTTTTCAAGAAAAGCTGTTTCTATAATATGAAGAACAACCTATTGAGATTGTATCATATATTTATGTTAACTCACTCATATTGAAACATTTAACCCGATTATTGTTATATTTATCTCTATTTTACCAGCCTCTTCATTCAGGTAGCAAATTTGATTTTGTTTTTTTCGCAGGAATATTTACTTTTGCAGTTCAAACGGTGGATGTAGCTCAGCTGGTTAGAGCGGCGGATTGTGGTTCCGTAGGTCGTGGGTTCGAACCCCATCTTCCACCCAGCAACCAGAATGCAAGAATGAAAGAATGAAAAGATGGCGAGAATGAAATAATTTTAGCCTTCTTGCATTCTAGCCTTCTTGCATTCTTGCATTTTCGCATTCTTGCATTATAAGCTCACTATTCCGGACAATCCCTCATTCTAGGAATAACCCGTCATCCAACTCTTAGCTTTTCCCGTTCCCATTCAATCCCTTTGCCGTTTTTAGTGCAGTAACAATTACCGATAGAATCTCATTCAATTCCTTTTGAAGATCTTCGAATGAATCTGATTTTCCGTCAGAAAGTTCATTCAGTATTTCAAGCCAGTAAATAGATTCATCACATTCTTCTTCAACAAAATGCATCTTGCTGATGAAGTCAGCCCGGCTTTTCGCCCTGCAGGCTGCCCTGTAATTAGCGCCAAT
Organism: Bacteroidota bacterium; assembly: GCA_026391855.1. Taxonomy (GTDB): domain Bacteria; phylum Bacteroidota; class Bacteroidia; order Bacteroidales; family CAIXZF01; genus JAKLIX01. Next base: position 45,732 of record JAPLDE010000164.1, read on the forward strand.
TGATGTAGCGCTTCTGACTAACTGCCTGGAAATAGTAGTATTACTGATACCAGATGGTAATTTTTCGCATTCTCTGAGTATCCTTATAGCAATTCGCCGGGTTCTAAGTTTCATTACTTCTTTATAATCTTGCATAAACTTTCTTTTCCATATAGATGATTTTTTAGCTGAAAATGGAAATCTTTTACTCATTTTTTTTTCTTCTTCTAAGCGCGTTTCCATTCTAGCCTTCTCGCATTCTTGCACTTTTGCACTCTTGCATTAAAAGCTGGCTTATTGCTGTTCATCAATATGAGATAATTCATTCAAATCGAGGCAATTAAACACAATTGTCACAATTGGAACAGTGGTTTTTACAATCGTGCAGAAAAATCCTTGTTTTTCTATCGAGCGATTCCGGATCAGGAGGGTTTTTCTTTCAGTACAAATGGCGGAAGGATAGCATAAGGATGTCACCTGGAAATTTGGAATTCGTAATATCATTCCCAACCGGCAAAGTTTTTCAACGACAACCTTTATAGAACGGTTGAAGACAAACATTCTTCAAAAGAAGATCCCCAGCTCTGGCTGGCTGCCATGTTCCAGTATTATTGTTTCATCCGGCCAAAGGAACTCAGGTTCCTGACTATAAATGACCTGAACCTGATCGATGGTTCCATCACTGTCCCGGGAAGCATTTCCAAGAACAACAAGACGCAAACCGTCGTAATCCCCGAACCATTCCTGATCTACCTCAGGAATATGCACCTGGAGAACTACCCGGGCGAATATCATATTGTAACTCCGGATTGCGTCCCAGGTGCCCAGAAAGTGAGCAAGAATTACTTCTGGGTCCGGTTTAAAAAACAGCGGATGGCCATGGGTTTACCCCAGGACTATAAGTTCTATTCATTTAAACATACAGGTGCAGTGAAGGCCAGTAAATACATTCCTGTCAAGGATTTACAGATGCAGTTGCGGCATCACAGTCTTGACCAGGTTGATGCTTATTTGAGGCAGATGAAGGCAGTGGAGAGTGAAGCTTTGAGAAATTCTTTTCCATCGATCTGAAAAAAAACTCAATTGAATGTAAGAGCTATGGAAGACTGTCATATATTTGATTGATATTTTGTAGTTATACAAAGCATTCTATGTCAGATCAATATTAAACCCACGCTTAATAATTGATTTTTAGAAATCTTCAAGAAACATTAACATGAAAGCAGTAGAAACAACATTTGCAGCACTCTTCCAGACTGAAGGTAATCAATGGCATTACCATATACCGAAGTTTCAACGTGAGTACACTTGGGGCAAATCAAACTGGAGTAAATTGATTGAGGATATTTATGAAAATGATCCTGGTCATTATATGGGTTCTGTGATTTGTGTAAATGATCATGCTGAATTAGGACCGCTTGATGAATTAATTTCCGAATTAGTTGATGGTCAACAAAGGTTCACTACAGTGTCTTTGCTGCTTATGGCCATTTACAAAAAGTATAAATTTATTCTACCTATTGAAGATGAGGATCTTCTTGGAGATGAGGATTATAAAGAGACATTGACAAGTATTCGTAAGAAATTAATTAAACGAAACAAAATTCTTCCTGCTGGGAAGATCCCTTTTGGAGGTTATAAAGATAACGGACATGTTTATTTTCTACGTGTACAACCATCCAGTCAATTTAATAATCTGGAAGATTACCGGTATATTTTAAGTGAACTTGAACTTATTGGAAAAGTTGATAGACCAAAGAATTGTGGTAACAGGTTGATTTATAAGACGTATATCTATTTTGTAAATCAGATACCTGAGGATAGAAAGGGACTTGATGAATTAATTGATAGAATAAACCGATTAAGTTTTATTCATATTTCAGAAGCTAGTCAATCAAAGGCATTTACTCTTTTTGAAACCTTGAACTACCGAGGGGTGCCATTGACTGCCATTGATATTATTAAAAACAAGATGCTTTCTACAATGGAGAGAAAGCATAATGTCAATATTGACCTATCTTTTGAGAAATGGCAAGAACTACTTAAAAATCTTCCTTCTCATGAGGATCAGGATAGATTCTTAAGGCAATTCTATAATGCATTTAAGCACACAGCAAAAATCAAGGTTGATAAAGTTCCGAAAGCTACAAGCAGTACTCTAATCAAAATTTATGAGTCGCTTATTCATAAAAATGCTCAATGGATTTTCAATGAATTAATAGAAAAGGCAGAGATTTATAACCAACTCATTGAGCCAGAAGAATATAAAGAAACGCCATTAGTTAGAGCATTGGTCGATTTAAGCAGGATTAGCGCCTCGGCAGCTTATACTTTTCTTCTTTATTTATTCTCTTTGGATGAGGAACAATTGGAATCAAAAGACCTCAAATTGAAAGTAGTTAATCTTTTTTGCAAATACTACTTTCGGAGAAACGTGACGGATTTTCCTAATACCAGAGATATTGATGCAATAAATATTGATCTTATTGAAAAATGTGCTCATTCACTGGCAAAACATGAAGTGCTTACCTATGAAGCCATTGAATCATGGCTTCTAAAAGGGAGAGGAAAGCCTTCTAATCTTGAGACCCTTGTTGAATATTTGTCAGATAATTTATATTACTCGAATGAAGGAATGGCAAGATATGTTCTTGCAAAATTAGATGAAACAGCCCATACTCGAGAATATAAACCTGAATTATGGGAACGGAATGAAAAAGGTATCTTTGTTTGGACAGTGGAGCATGTTTTCCCCCAAGGAAAAAACATACCTAAGGAATGGGTGAAAATGATTGCCAATGGTAATGTGGAAAAAGCAAGTGAAATCCAGGATGAATGGGTCCATTGTATTGGCAATTTAACACTAAGTGGCTATAACTCAAAGCTTTCAAATTATTCTTTTGATAAAAAGCAGGCAAAAGCAGAAGCAAATATTTTTGGGAAAAAGCTAAAAATTGGGTACCAAAATGGTTTAGCTATCAATAATATTGAATTTGAGGTTGGTAAAAGAAGCTATTCATTGGCAACAACACCTAGTTGGACTGCTCAATTGATTAAAGCCAGAAATGATAGAATGGTTGAGCTGTTAGCAAAACTATTCTCCTTCAAAGGTGAAAGGTATATTCCAACACCATAGAATACACAATCTTAAGCACAGATAACGAATTGGTTGTCAAAACTACACTGTCCACGCCTTCACCTTCGCCGGCTTAATGGCATTATTTGTTACTGTGAAGTTGATCTCGTCCAGGATAAAATTGCAATTCAAAGCCCGGTATTTCCTGGTGAAGTCCAGGGCAAACAGTTCGGCAGGAGTGAACAGCTTGGTAAGTTCAACCTGCCGACTTCTTTTTCTCCATTCCAGCCAGTCCTTCCAGAAACACTGATACAAACCCTGCAAAGGCCAGCGCGCTGTCTGGCCGTCCCCGTCCCACCGGAGCGAATACTTGGCATCCTGATATGGGGCACCATAATATCGGTAATTATATGAGGTACCCTGGGGATAAGTGTCTCCGTTGGTGGCTGTGGCCATACCCCTGTAAAACATGAGCCTGAGGGCAAAAGGAGCATATTCAGCCCCAGCCACGATAGGCTTATCAGCAAAGTTGCCCTTTTGGCCGGTGAAAGGTGTTGCCCATTGCCAGGCATTGATGAAGTATCCCTGGAACTGATGCATGTCACTGATCAGGGAACCGATATCACCCTCGACTTTTAGGGTATCACCGGTACCTACAAGATAGTTTTGCAGGTTGTAGCTCAGGAACTGCCACGAACCGGCACCGGTGCCCGGGTCCATCTCGTAGATGTACCATTTATCTTCATCAACCACGTAACCCAGGGTTGCATGATCGGCTGTGGGAGGCAGCCAGGTGAAGTACATCACATTGATCACCGGACTATCCTTATACTTTTGCAGATCACTGACCTTGCTTTTCCAATACTCATCCTGGTCGTCGCCCTTCATCACGAATTTGTAATCCTCTATGGGATCATCCAGGATCACCTTGTAATCCGGGTCAACATTCCGGCTGAAGTCAACCACTTCCTGGGAGGTGATCACATCTTTCCGGGATACCAGGTTGACCTCTTTACGATAGTAATTGAAGTAAAGGTCAACCCCGAAAGGTACCCGGAGATTGATGAAGAAATCCGGGATCTTCAGGTTCGGAAGGTGGTTCTTCAGGTTGATGTAAGCGTAATAATTGTTCCCGGAGACTTTGCAGACATTGGGATTATAGATACTCAGGCTTTGCAATTCTGCATCTTCAGTGAAGATGTTACGCTTGATGGTATACTTGCTTTCAGCGAAAATCTTCTCAATCACAGCTGCCAGGTAAGGGAAAGGAGTGATGCACTTAGAATTGATAATGTGACCACCCCAGGAATGGAAGATCAGTGAGTTCTGGTAAGGTCCGTAACCATTGCTATTGGCGTCATTCCAGCTGTTATCCCAGTATGTATCCTTGTACATGCCCCGGTTGAGAACCGGGAAGATCACGAACTTACTTTGCGGAAATGGTTGGGTAAGCGTATTATAAAGGTACATAGGCTCATAATCGTGAGCCATTTGCCAGGTCTCATCCGGGAACTGAAGATCAGTAAGCAACTTATCACGGTTGAGTGAAAGAAAATCTCCACGCCCTACTTTCACATAGGCTTCTATTTCTCCGGCTGTAGTTTGCTTGATCCGGATGGTATCGCCCGGAAGCCGGATGCCATTGAAGAAATGTTCAAATGGCAGATCAACTGCCGGCATGTTGGCATTGGAAAGCCTTCCAGGAAAGCCAAATACTGACCGGTTACGGATGGTATTCGGCAGCTTGAAAGGAAACGAAGCAGACCATTCCATACCATCATTCGGATCAAACATAGGATTCTTCAGCCGGAATGACAAGCTGATGTTGTCAGTGTCGATGGGACTGCCGTTGACTTTTGCTGTGTACATCGATCAGGATTGCTGATAAGGGTCCATAACCTGGGCCACATCCTGCCATGGCGTTGCCCTTTCAATCTGGTAAACATTTGGGAAATCCACGTATTCAAAGGAAATGGTCATGGCATAGAGGTAAACATTATCCCGGTGGGTCTCGATTTTATCGAGTGTGATCAGGACCGGATATTGCTTCCCGCCCTTGATCTCAAACACATTTGTTGAGTTCAGAAAATCCTGCATCCAAATCACTTCCTGCAAGGATATCCATCCAGTATTGGTCTTGAACTGGCGCTTGGTATCTGGTGGGATCTGGCTTTTGGGAACCAGGTTCGACCTGTATTCGCTCAAAGCGCTTTGCTCATAATACTCCCTTGTAAAAGCCAGCTCATGAATGGTCTCCCCGGTGAACCGAACACATTCGAAGGCACCCAATGAATTCAGGAACAGGAAGTACCTGACATTGGGAAGCCAGCGGTTGTCAAAATCGAACCGGAAAACTGCCGTGCTGAAACTCGCTGAACGAAAACTAACTTCATATCCATCAATAACTTCTTCCCGGATTCCTGGGAACAGGTTCCGGAAGCTGGCATCGATCTCATAGGTTTCTCCGGCGCAAAGATTCTGGGTGATTTCGTACTTAAACATCTCTGCATGCCCTTTTCTGTATAGGACTGCATCAATAAAACACTGGCTGTCATAGGCGATGGCCGGAACGATCAGATAAAGCCGCTCTGGCGAATATAGATCGGCCAATTTGGGGAACCAATGCCAGGAAAGAAAGTAGCGTTGTGTCTCATTCAGATACTGAAAGAAATTATCGTAGGCGGAAAAGAAATCCACATGCATCCAGGGCGGAATTCCACCATTCAATGAGAAGAACCAGCGGGAGGTCAGTACTTCAATAATGGCAGGAGTATCCCCATACATGCAATCCGGGCTGTGAGCCGCTGAAGGCATTCACATTTGACTGCACAGCCGGGAGTAGCAGTTCAGAAATATCGAACCGGCTCACTGCCATTCCGTTTTCAATGACTGGTGTTACCAGGTCTTCTGCCACCATGTAATTCTGGACCCCATTGCCTCTCCAAACCTGAAGACCATGACGCAAATTTTGCTTAGGTGTGCCTCCTGGACCTTTGGCAGCGTCTGTAAATTCGGTCGATATCTGAACGGTAGAATTGGCCTGGGTAAACCAAAGTGTGAATTCATCTCCCTCGGTCAGTGCATCGAAATAAATGCAACTGTCATCATAATTTACCATCACTGAATATTGACTACTCAAGGCTCCGCATTTCTGAAAACCAGCAACAGTCTGGTCAAGCCATTCATTGAGTTTCATCTTTCCATCCCAGGCCGGAAGCTGGAATTCATTCTCCGGCTTTACAACAAAAATGAACTTCAAATACAGTGTTTTTGAATTGAAGGTATAAGCTGCTCCGTCGATTTCCGGCTTCACATAAAAGAACTTAGCACTGAACCTGCCATGACTGGTTCCCAGGTTGGGGCTGGACATCAGTTCAAAATATACCGGGTTACGGGCTGGTGTGATAACAGACGGAAACTTTGTAACGATGACGGATGGCATGGTTCAGTTTTTCAAAGCGAAGTAAGTAATGAGGTTGCATTAGGCAAAGGACAGCCTAGATACCAGTATCGTTTTTCATGTCATCAATACCTTTGAGGGTTTCTTCCCATTCAGTGTAAACCATTTTTGCCCGGATGCCTGTTTGCAGGGTTTTATTCAGATCATCCAGGGATCCCAGCTTCAGCGTCAGCGAATCCAGGCTTTGCCGTATGCCGGGATCAGAAGGCTGGCGGTTATCTGAGACTGCTTTGGCCACCACCTCAGGAAGCTTCAGGTTGTGGATCATTTCCCGGGTCTGTCGTTCCATTAGTTCCATCTGGGCTTGGACTGGTGCCAGTCTGATGGCTTTGACAATCTCTGGAACATTGAAGGAGGGAGGCTGTTTAAAAACCGGCGGAATAAATTCAATTTTAACCAGGTGATCCACACTTTGCTCTTTGAGTAGATCTCTTTGTATCTGGTAAGTGGCTTCATCGGTAAAGCCTCCTTTGCTGAAGCCTTTGCCAGTTCTCTTTTCTTCGATGATCTCTACTAATTTCCTGACCTGAGGATCAGCCAGCTGTTCAGCCGGGACCACATATTCTCCCTTATGAACAACTCCGGCCGGTTCTTCTGGTTTGCCTTTTCCGGTGTATCCACCTTCGCTGAATTGTGGCATTTTTTGGGAACGAATCACTGCCACTTCTGCAATGGTCTTGGCAACTACAGCAGCAATAGCAATGGCATGGGCCACGCCAAAGTCAGCCCATGGCATGGTAGCCAGGATATTCACAACTGCCAAAGCCCCGTTGATAATCGCCTGCTTTTCAGCAGCTGCCTGCTGTGCTTTCCATGCCTTGGTCTTGATGGCCGCTTCCTGCCGTTGGTATTTCTCTTCGATGGACTTTTTCTGGTCTTCTGAAAGGTACTTGTTGTCAAGTTCCGCTTTCTTCTGTTTCCCTAATTCATCCAATTGTGCACTGGTAGAGGCATCCCGTGAATTCCGTTCCAGGGTGAACAAGGTATCAGAAAGTAGTTGAGTTTCCTGCACCAGGAACTGGCTCACCTGCTGGCGGGTTTCCCTGGCTTTCTTTTCTTTGTATGCTTCGATCTCATCCGTGACTGCCTTTTCTATTTCCAGGCGTCGGGTGGCATCGTTGGCATATTCATCCTTGAGTTTGGCATATTTGGCTTTGATTTTGGCCAGTTCCTTGTCTTCACCTGTGAGGTACTCTTCCTGCCGTTTCTCCTTCAGCGAACGAAGTTCTTCCTGGAAACGGCGCTCCGCTGTCAAAAGGGATTTGGATGTTTCCTCCTTACGGGACCGGTTCAGGACTTCTGCATCTTTACTGATCTTCTCTAAAGCAACAGAACGTTCTTCTTCCAGCTGTATGCTGCGCCGGTCAAACTCCTCCTGGCTTACCAGCCCGCTGGCATATTCCCGGATCAGGGTCTCCTGCAGATCGTCATAGGCAGTATTAACTGCATCGGTCTGCTCCCTGATGGCTTTATCGTACTTCTGGTTGATGTCATAGATTTCCTTTTCTGAAATGGAAAGCTTGGCAACCCTAAGGCGTTCGTGAATATCAGCAATGTCTTTGGCAAACTCCTGCTCCCGGTTGACCAGGACATTCTTCAGAGTCTCATTCTTCCTGATGGTAAGCTCATCGATCTCAACGGTGAGTTCCTGTTTTTTGGATTCCGGAAGGTTGGCGTTATCACGGAGGAACTTCCTGGACTTTTCAATGAGTACATCATATTTCTGCTCGACCTCCCTGATCTCCCGCTGTGTCTCGGTCAATCGTTGAGCCAGGTTATGCTCATTGATGTTCTGGATTTCCTGTTGAAGCTGCTCGGATTGCTCGATGATCTTGCGATTGCTTTCCTTTTCTTTTTCGATCATCCTTTCTTTAACGGAAATCATCCGGGTGATCTCACGCAAACGCATCTGGTCGGTCTTGTCGATGTTCTCACCCAGCGAGGTGAGCCGGTCTTTCTCCGCTTCCAGTTGTTCAAGGTTCATCTCCTTGATCTTACTGGTAACATTGACAGACTTCTTTTCCTGCTTTTCCGTGACCTCTGTTTCTTTCTCAATGATATTTTTCAGGGATTTCTTGGTCTCAATCAGCTGTTGTTCTTCTTCATTGAGGCTTTTCAGGTTGTCTTCATAAAGCTGAACGTCATAATCGGTGCCTGAGAAAATGCTTTTCACTACCGTTCGGAACTGCTGCCAGGCAGAGATATCTTTGTTCTCCGGTGCTTTGAGATTGGTCCTGACATCAATGAGTTTCTCCTCGATTTCAACCAGCTTTTTCTGGGCAGCCTGTGCCATGGCCTTACGCTCAAGGCTCTTGATGTATTCTTCAATAGCAACAACCGAGGAACGGGTATCAATATTCTCCTGGGTAATATTCCCAAGGTACTCCGGTGAAATGTTGTTCAGCTTTTCAATAGCAGCCTGCCGATCTTCCTTACTTCGACTTTCGTCTTTGGCTGTTTCAATCAGTTGTTCCAGGTTGACTCTTTCCTGTGCAGTGTTTTTCAATGCATCGGCTGAAAGATCATTCAGTACTTCCTGGGAACTTTTGCTGCTGTTGGTAAATGCCCAAATCGCAGCTGCTGCAGCAGTGACCAGGCCGATAATAAATCCCCATGGACTCGCCTTGGTAGCAGTATTCAAAGCAGTTGTTGCTGCTGTGGCTGCTTCGGTGGCGACTGTCTGTGCAACAATGGCACCGGTAGCAGTGGTTGCTGTTGCTGCTTCAGCTGTATTGGCTACTGCTGCCGCCTCAACTGTTGCCGCTTCTACAGCTTTACTCCGGGTGAATAACCCAGTGACAGCAGTATAGGCCGATTTAATGTTCATGGCGGTTCTTTCATACGCCATGACAGAGCCCAACACCAATTTATAAGCTGCCCATCCGGCTGTCATGACCAGGACAACCTTGGAAAGGCTTACCACAACAGAGATGTTGTCTTTAACCGCTTTCAAAAAACTAGTCAGCCATTCGATCATTCCATCGAATTTTCCCTGGCCCTGATTGGTAAAAAGTTCCCCGACAGACCGGCGAAGGATTTGCCAAGCCTTGGAAAGCTGGTTAACCTTTCCTTCGGTGGTTTCCATCTCAGCTTCAGCCAGACCTTTGTATTTCTCACCAACCATATTGATCAGCTCCCCGTTATAGAGCTGTTCCCTGGATAGACTTTTGAAATCCTTTTCCAGTTTTCCAAGGGATTTTCCCAACTTGCCTTCCATAGTTCCATCCAGGTCAGAAACAGCCTGCTCAAGAATAACACCGGTGACTGTTGATAGGTCCATGGCAGAGGTGATGGTCTTTCTGATCTGTTCCTGGCTCCGGCCTTGCAAGGCAAGGAACTTCTCTGCTTCCAGCACTTCCATGCGGGAAAACAAAGTTGTACCAGCCTTCTCAGAAGCCATGGCGATCAATTCCTGGTACTTCTGTTTGTTACCGTCCAAAGCGTGAAGCAACAGTTTCTGGGCATCTGCCATCTTGATGGCCGATTCTATGCCCTCCTTGAAGTAGTTCTTCACACCACCGGAAAGGTTCTCAATGGCTCTGCTTGCCAGTTCTCCCATGGTAATGGCACCGAACATCGAGGAAAATATGCCTTCCGCCTGTTTTGCTCCGGAACGTAATTCTTTGACCCGATTGGTGGTTTCCAGAAGTTCCTGCTGCAATTGCTTATACTGCGGAATGTTCGGGTTCATGTTCAGCAGCACCATATTGAGCTCCTTCTGGTGGGAAATCAATTCCTTCAGGGTCATGCCGGTGATGCCTATCTCACGCTTCACGTTATCGATCTGGGTTTTAATGCTACTCAGCCTTTCGCTTTTCTCGATCCATTCCTGTGTTCCTTCCGGGATCTTCTTCAGATCTTTCTGAAGCTGGCGCATTTCTTCATCCAGCATACGCAATTGTTTGCGGGCCTGGTCATTATTGATAATGATCTCAAGCTGCACGCGGTCTACTCTCAGGCTCATAGGTTACGAAGTTTTTGTTGTTGAAGGATCCCTTTGATCCGCTGCCTTTCCTTGTCGGTGAATTCATACATAAGGATACCAATAAGCCGGTTCAGGGAACCATAGACATTCCGGGCATACCAGCGGGTATCTTTCTTTCTCATGGGCTTAGCCCCATGACTTGCCAGAATAGCTCGGTTGGTTTTTAAGGCAGAAAGCTCGCGGGAATTGGTACTCTTGTGAAAACGGATTTCTATTGCCCGGCCATAGCCCAGGAAACTGATATTCAGGGCAGGATTCGGCCCGTACATGCTGACTTTGTAGGAAAGAGACTGTTCCAGTTCACCGGAATGGATCAGCCGTTTACTTTCAACGGCCTCCTGGAGCAAGTCATGGAGGAACTCTCCATGCTGATCCAGCACATCTTTTATCCAGGCAAGCTGTAATTCATTGAAAAGGTTATCCACGAATACAATGATAACTTGTATCCATTATACTTAAAAGGACAACAAGAATTAGTCCTTAATAAATTTTTTAATAATCATTACTTTTTGATTACTAATCTTAACAAAATACAATCCTGAGGCTAATTTTGAAATATCTATTTCATTATCCTTTTTATTGTACAAAGATTCCAACATTAATTCACCTTGAATATCGTAAATCGAAATATTACCAAATAAATAATGAAAGGGAAAGTGGAATTCAACAGTTAATATATCATTTGTTGGATTTGGGTAGATCAAGATATTACTGGATGTATCAACCAAATTAGGTTCAATACCTGAATTCCCTATATAAGTGCCTTCAATATATGATGTATTATTTGAACTAATATTTGTACTTTGGTTTATTGGAGTCACCCAACCGAAAACAGAATTAAAACCAATTGTATGAAGACCAGATAAAACTGGATTAAAAAGTATCCCACTAGCGAAGCTACCTAATCCATCAAGATTCCACGTAGCACCAGCATTAACAGCTGCTTGGGGATGTATAACAACATTTAAAGAGCCATATGTAGAATTCTGAGAATAGGTTCCAGATAAATTAGTTGTATTACTTTGGATAACAGTAACATTTTGAGAAATTGGAGAAATCCAACCAGCAACATTACTGAATCCTATAATATGATTACCACTTACTACTGAATTTAGTGTAAATCCACTAGAATAATTACCAAATCCATCAATATTCCATGTTGCAATTGTACTTACAGTTGTTGGTAACATCGTTACATTAACGGCACCTGTGATGCTATTTTGGATATAGGTACCAGTAGTATTTGCTGTATTTCCAGATACCACTGTAATATTTTGGGTTGATGGGGATATCCATCCATTGACATTATTATAACTGACAGAATGGCTTCCTGCACTGACATTCTGCAAGACGTAACCACTTGCATAACTACCACCGCCATCAAGACTCCAAGTTGCAAGTGAGGTCACAGCACTTGGTAAAATTGAAGCAGAGACTGAACCGAAGGGATTACTTGTACTTCCATGGACTTCGGCAAGCCATGTATCCCATTTGTGCAATGCATTCGCATAAGATGCTCCCATCCAAATAGATGCAGAAGCACTACTGTGCATTCTTGAAATTCCTGTATAATCACCCCATCTCACAGCACCCCAATTAGCATCAATTAGGTCACAATAACTAATACCAAGGTGCACTATTGTAGATGAAGACCAAGACATTGCATCATCACAATTCACAACTCTTATTTCAGGATAAATGGAAGGGCCCGTTCTACAAAATCCAATCATTACAGATTTATCAGTCGAGGTGGTAGCGAACGAAGCAACGGAAGGATAAGAACAATCAAATGAACCAGAAAAACCAAAAGTGCTAGAAGTATTGGTTAGAGTAGAAACGTTGAGTCTATTATAATTTATTCCACACCATCCAGATCCTATATCAGAAGCAAAAACAAAATGGATTATACCATTCAAATAGAACCCATTTCTTATACGACAATCACCGGTCACTAAATTTGTTGTATAATTCAGTTGAGGGGAATTAGCGGCAGCAGAATAAGCCATAGTCGATATGGAATAATGATTTAATGAAGGTGAATTGGGGATATCATCCGTTAAATCATAAAGATCTATATTTGACCCACTTTGTCTATTATTGCTGACTAAATAAACCCCTGGCCCATAATTACCATCTTGGCCAAAAGAAATCGGTACAAGTGTAAATGGCGAACCCGAGATATTATACCAAAGTGCTGAAGTCGTTCCAGTAAAAGTACCACCATTATATCCAGTATTTTTATTTAATGCAAAGACTATAGATTGATTTGGGACTCCAGAACCATCTTGGAATAAATTACCAGTGATATAAACCTCATTATTAGAAATGCCAAGGTTTGGATAGTCAAGCCAACATGAATTATTTAATTGATTTCCATTAAAAGCATATATCCACCAACCATTCTGAGGATTATTCGTCATTGAAAAGCATACGAGTACTTTAGATGTCGAAGATGAAGTACCATTTAATGCAACAAAGATAAATCTATCAGAAGCTGGATCATAAAGAACCTTGGGATCATAAATCATCGACAACGATGAGACGGAGGAAAAAAAATTAAGAAAAGTCGATGTATATAAGCAAGTACCGGAAGTATTATAATACTCTATTATTGTGTTTGTTACGCTTATAATGGTACCACCATTGGAAATGGCCATTGAATTATCCAATGGGTAAGGACCAACAAAATCGTTGGCAGAAAAACTCGCTCCAACAATAGGTGTAACAGTCAGACTAGATTTCTCCTCACCCACTGGTAAATGATTTTTGAGGGATTCTAACTTCAATTTGAGCTTTTTGGCTATATATCGTTCGAATTTTTTATCATAATCATTTTCATTTTCAACCTCATTTATAATTTTCTTTGGTAATCCTAATTGATTTTGAGGTATAATCGATCCAATAAAATGAATTTCTTTTATTGTTGTTTTACAAGAAGTTTCTTTTTCAGAATGCTCAGAATTTCTAATAGAAACTTTAGAAAACTGTGCTTCAACAGGTAGATAACCAATAATAACTAGAATGAAAGTCAAACGAAAATATTTCATTTTATTTATAAAATATACTAACATAAATAAATTCATTTGATTGATTTTATAATCCTATTTTAAAAGTCAATCTTTTACAAATCTACCGACAACAATTCCATGAGAATTTTCAACTTTTAAAAAATAATACCCTCTTGGAAGGTCGGAGACATTGACTTCAGTTATAGAGCTTAGATATGATAGCTGAATAGTTAATTTTCCAGCAATATTATAAATTGAAATTGTTCCTTTTTGTAAACGATTTGATCCTTTAAATTCAATAAAAAGTTTATCATCTGATGGATTTGGGTAAATTAATAAATGACCTATTAAATCATTATTCCCTTCATATGGGATACCTGTCGATAGATAAACTCCTGAAGTAGTGGATGTATTTCCTGCAATAACAATAACATTTTGATTAGACGGAGTTAACCAGTCATTAACTGTAGTAAAACCCACAGAGTGATTACCTGTTGGAATATTTGGAACAGTAATTCCACTTAAGTAACCTCCAAGTCCATCAATATTCCACATTGCACCTGCAACCTGAGCAGCAACTGGCACAATTGTTACATTTATAGCTCCAGTAGTGACACTTTGCGTATAGGTCCCAGATACATATGAAGTATTTCCTGCCGTTACATTAATGTTTTGGTTTGATGGTGAAATCCAACCTGTCATATTGCTAAAGCCAATAAAATGATTTCCGGTAGTGACATTACTCTGTGTAGTTCCACTCGAATAATTTCCAATCCCATCTATACTCCAAGTTGCGCTCCCACTTACGGCACTGGGCAGGATCGTTGCCATTACAGAACCATAACTCGATGTCTGAACATATGTTCCTGTCAATGTTGAATTATTCCCTACTGTAACATTAATATTCTGGTTTGCGGGAGTAGTCCAACCTGATACATTACTAAAACTAATAGAATGACTGCCAATGGGAACATTATTCTGTGTATAACCACTCGAATAATTTCCATTTCCATCGATACTCCACGTGGCACTCGATACAACAGCTGCTGGTAAGATTGCTACAGTAACTGAGCCCGTTTGAGCTCCATCTTGATTTATTACCAGAGAGGCAACATTATTTACCCCACCTGTCACATCATTTACATAAATATGACCTGTTTGTGCATTACCACTTGTGTTATTAGTCACATGGTAATTGAATTGACCTCCTGTACCATAGTTATCAAATACTATCCAATTATCTGGGAATGTCAGGTTGTAAGTACATGAGCCTGTAGCATAAACTGTAGCTTGATAAGATCCTCCAGTAGCAGGAACAGATTGAGTTATAGGATCAGTATACCAATTAGTGCAACCACCGGTTGAAGAGCATCTCCAGACTAACTTATCATAAGGTGAACCTGTATTTGAAGCACACGAGTACTGTGTAGTCAACAAACATACAGTACCACTGAAATTAGCCGTCCAGCTTATATAAGGTGCTAGACCAGTTGAACCACAATAATCATCAGAAAAACAAAGAAAATTGGCAGTTGGAGGGTTATTATATTCAAACAATGTCAGTTGAGCATCCCAATTTGTTGAAACACCTCCATAACTCTCACAATAAGACCACTCATAAGTATATCCATTCGTCACATTAAATGTAGTCCAATTTCCCGCATTCATATAAGCACTGACAGTTGACCAAGATGAGCTTGACGTTGAAAATGTATTACTTGGATATTGGTTAGTAAACCCATCCATACAACCTGACGAGAGACATTCTTGCCCGTTTACAACAATGCATTGGACGAATAAATGAATAATTAGGATTGTCACGAATCTTTTCATATATATATTTTTTAGCTAACTCATTTTACTTCTGAATTCAAGTTGCTAATGCAACTTTCGATTAAAATAAACTAAAATCTCAGGTTTAATCCTAAATTACAATATGACAATCCATAACCAGCTTCCCCATAACAAGCAAGTGATTTTAAAATAAAATACCTCATTCCGACATACGATTGAATTAAATTTACAGAGGCAGAATTATTTATTGTATTAGAATTAATACTAGTAATGCTCCCTGAATTAGAGTAATTAGTAAAGGTTTCCTTTCCGGTTGATTTGATAAACATTATTCCATAAGACCCTGTACCATAAAATCTAATATCAGGATCACTTGGCAAGACATAATTCAACGAAAGTCTCAGTGCAAAATAATTGATTGACATTTTGATCTCTCCACTATATGAGTATGGATCTGGGAAGTAGTAAATACCATGAGAAGCATTAACACGTGATTGTTCATGGCATATTTCACCACCTATCCCAATATACATATCACTAAAAACAGTACCAATGTTTCTTTCAGCAAATAACTTTATTGATGGAGACGTAGATACTGTTATTTGAGGAAATTCAAAAACCATACTTGTTGGAATATTATCATTTACCATGTCTGTATAACCCTTAGACCCCACAGAAAATCCAATCAAATTAAATGTTGGTTTAGAATCATCTTTGCTTTCTTGTTGTGAAAACAAATATTTGGAGGGAATAATAAAGATTATAGAAATTAAAATGAATAATTTATACATACAATATTTATATTAAATTTAATAAACTTGTTTTGATTTGTTTTTTTTCCCTTTACTGATCTTCGCCTTATCATCTTTGGATAACTCATTTAATATGCCGAAATCGAAGACTTTGTTATTATTATACATAGAAGGAGCAGAGCCTCCATACACAAAACAATACTCACCGCCATCTAAGGGTTCATTAAAGTAAACTTTAAATATTCCATCTGAAATTTCAGTCATTTCAAATGCAACTTTATCTTTTTCAGGAATACCTGATGATTGTCCACTACTAATGCCTCCAATAGTTGAGGAAGAACCAGTTTTAAAAAATCTGCTTTCTCCAGTTTCATATAATTCGACCAGCACAAATTCATTAGGTGTTTCTGCTGAGGCAAACCACCAATTTTCCGCTCCAGGGTTTGTACTGTGTTGAATATAGAAATAAAAAACAGGCGAGTTTTGGTTAATTTGAGTACGGCTTTTTTCACCGGAAAGATAGGATCTTGCACTTCCACTGCCAATACCATACATAGCTACTCCATTTGATTGGCTGCTACTCACAACAGTTGCGTACAATTTTTTAAGCGACTTATTTTGGTCATTTTGGTCAAAATAAAATATGCCAGGAGAGTGCATGATATTCGGATCATTAACGTCAACTTGAATAGATTGGGATGTTTGTTTTTGATTAGTCGATTTCATCATCTCATTAATGACATCAGATGATACATTATCCTTGGATAAATTAATGAGGGCATTTGTACTTATATCAAATTTAGTAACTGATGACTGTATTTTTGTGACAATAACTGATGGCTGTAATCCGACTTTTGTTAATTGGATAATGTCTGCATTTGTAAGAGTATCAATTTTATTCTGGGAAAAAAGATTCAAGCAGCTTAGTAAAACCAATATAGTTATGACTATTTTTTTCATAGTAAAATAAATTAGTAATTTAAATAAATAAATTAAAAGTGGCTGACAGACACCACTAATTTTTAAAATGACATTAAAGGTATAGAATTATTGTAAATAAAATATCACGCCTGGCGAAAAATAGTTACATATAGCTCTAAAACAATTAATTTATAAGGGATCTAAATAACAAGATGTGATTAATAATTTGTATCTATTTGAATATCAATATATAATACGAAAGGACACCTATTTGTAGGCGAAAATCAATCGAAAGTGCTAATAAATTTCCTTTAGTTGTCTGAAACCCGATTGTTGGGCCAATTTTACAATCCCCCTTTTTCTCTCCAACGATAAAACCAGCATAAAGCCTCCTTTTTGGTTTATCTGACACTGGCAGGATGGGGAAAATCACCTTCTCCCTCCTATTCAAAAACTCCATCCTTGTCCTCAGCAACTCATTCATACTGACTTCATTCTCTATTACCACCAAGGCACTGGTATCATTCTTCAAGGTATCCCGGTAACAGTTCACGGCCAGATAAGCAGCCAGGATGGCGGCTGTGTCGATCTTCTGTGTAAGCAGCTGACAGGAACCGGTATCCCGGTAAACCAGGTGTGGCTTATATATAATGGTGTCCTGAATAATGGTATCCCCGGGGATGGTGTCCACCCTGGGAGGTGGACACTCAGCCTTGGGCGAACATTCCCGGAGATACAGGATCACCAGCAGCAAAAGGGTAATGATGACCCATGGAAGCGTTTTCATGCCTGTGGATCGTGGGCAAAGAAGGCCAGGATGAATCCTGATACGATGGGTATAAAGGTCTTCATCGAATCCATGAAACCGGTCAATTCGGTCATGGATACTTTGCCCAGTGCTACCAGCACGGAAGCTACCACAATGACACCTCCGGCAGTAGTGGTTTTCCAGTTCAATAATGCTTTCTTCATGATTTTGAATGTGTTAAGTGAATAATTGAAATTATATGATGCAATCGTTCACCCGGTTCAACCAGCCTTGGAGGAACTTCTTCAGCTTGGGCTTTTGGCTTGCCAGGTTACGATAGTATTCGTTTCGTGCGTATTTGAACACCATTGCCGGCGTGGATGTGCTATAGTTGTTTACTTCGGCCAGTGTCTTGGGTCCGAGAATACCGTCGGCTGTTATTTTCAGGCTTTCCTGTAAGATCCGGGTGGCTGTCCTGGAACCGGCATTCACTGCAAAGTCATAGAACTGCATAGCTAATGTGGCATCCCGGAACTCTTCAATCCGCAATGGTTTGTAAAAGCACTCGATATAGATTTCAGAGGCATTCTCCGGAGTCATGGCCATGATGTCATGGATGTCGACCTCCCCGTCATGGTCAACATCGCCCAGTTCTCCCAACTTGGAAAGGAGCCGGATGGAGATACCGTAATTGGTAGCTCCACCTGGATCGTCAATATCATTGACATAGCCTCCTTCATGACGGAGGATCACTTTAATAAACTTCTGAAAGCGTGGTGTTTGCATAGGTTTAGTCTTTTATTTGGTTTTCGAGTATGGCTATTTTGGTTTCGTGTTCTCCTGACTTGGTTTTGAGCTGCTCCAGCTCATGGTCGTGCATCAATAGCCTTGCGTTGATGCCGTTATGCCGTTCGGTACAGGTGCCGATCATGCCGGCATAAGTCTCCTTGAGCTTCTCCACGATCTCACCAAGTGCATCTACTTTCTTTACAAAGCGTTGCATCCAGAAGGCGATTACTGCCAGCATGATGGGCGTAACGAACTCGAAAAAATCTCTGGCTAAGGCTTCTCTCATCAGAATCCGGGTGTTTGAAGGGTGAAACTTAAGGACCAGCCATTGCAGCCGTAATAGTTGTATTCCGGGTCAATGTGCATGCGGTTGACATCCAGGTGGGTCATCAGGGTGCAGTGACCATTGCGGTCGAACTTATCCATTACCATTTGCTCGATCAGGTCGACCAGGAGTTCCTGGCATGTGGCCATGGTGTCCAGGAACTCTTCCTGGGTCAGATTGGTAACGTCTGTCTTCTGCATCACATAAAGCAGGCAGGTGCTGGCTGTGATGACATTATCAGCTCCCAGGGCAATGGTATCTGTACCAGGTACCACAACGATCAATACTGGGAACTGCTCTTCCGACAAGTCCTTCACCCTGTATCCCAGGTCGGCTTCGGTTGTCACCAGCAGGAAGCTGTGAAAACCGGGCTGCTTTTGCAGCATGCCGTCGAAATAATCGTTGAGAACTCTAATCGGTATCATCCCTGATGGCTTTTTGCTGGTTCTTCAATGATCTGAGCAACTGGTACAGGCGGAAAAACACGTCATAGAGGTTGGCATCGGCGGTCTGGGCTGCATTGCCGAACACCTGACTTTCAGCCAGGGTGTAAAGCACTCCTACCAGGCCGGTGTCGTCTTCAGAAGGCATGCGATCTGAATCATAGAGGATGCTTAACCTCAGGCGGGTTTCCCCGAACATGAGTTCTCCATCCCGCAAAAAGTCCTCGCAACCATGGTAGAATAGAAATATGGCAAAGCGAACCGGATACGGGAGCTTTGCAATGTGTATTGAACGGTCATCAACTGTGGCCGGATTATATTTTACCCGGCGTTGCCCATCATATTCTTCACTCCATCGCTGTGCATACCAATTTTCCTTTTCCGGCCGGTACAAGACAGCGATGAGTTTATTCAGCGCTTCTTCTTCAGCAGTCTTGACAAACTCCAGGTAATGATGGTGAGCATCGATGTATTCGAAAAATCCCACATCGGATAAAGCATCAGCCGGACCGTAAAACACCCGGTCTGAAATCTTAATATGTGGGATTAGATTCTTAACCAGTGCCAGGTTGACCTGCACTTTTTCCTTGCCTGCTTCCTCAATAATCAATGTAAAGCTGTCTATTAACTCAGACAGTCTATACAATTCAGAATGAATAGTATCGGTGTTCAAAAATGACAAACGTTTGCGTGGTGGTTTCAGCTTAAGCAGCTTTCCTAAAAGCAGCATCCGGAATTCCCGGTAGCTGATCTGCTCGTGGGTTAAGCGGAGAAATAACTCCACAAAATCCAGGTACTGTTCAGTGGACAATTCGGATACCATGGAAGGTATTTCCTTTGAAAAGCCGATGTCAGGTATTTCGATGGTATGCATCACACACGAAAATGTTTGTTATCGGAACTATTGAAGCTAAGCAGGTTTTGTCCGGAATAAGTTGTGCCTTCTGCCTGGGCTTTCCGTCGGCTGGTATTCTCCTGCAGAACAATCAGGTTGCGCCGGGCTTCTGTTTCCAGGTGACCGGCAAGTTCTGCTTTGAACTCCATGGGAGAGGGGTTCTTTGCCCGAAGGGTTTGAACTCCGGGAATGAAATTCTGGAAGATGCCTTCCGGAAGTACTTCAACACTCAGGCGTTTGATGGCCGTTACCATGGTGAACAAAGCCAATGGAATCCTTATCAGGCGAATCAGCTCGCGCTGATCACTGGTTATCTCTCCGGAAAGGATCACAGCCTTGAGTTCAGCAAACAGGTCTTTTCCAAGGACGCTGAGAACCTGGTTTTGCTCAGCTTCCCGAATAAAAGGAACGACCTTAAGGAAGAACCTGCGGGAACCTTCGATGGGAAAGACTTCCTCAAACTCTTTGGCTGAGTTGATGAAAAGCTCCCTGGTTAAGCGGTAAACATCTGTGTTTGTCCACTTCTCCTGGATCAGACTGTCCTCTTTGTTTTCTTCCAGGTAAGTCAGCAACCGGTCGGTGAGTTTGTGTGCCTTTGCCAGCATGGACTGGTCGTCCCGTTCGATCATCCATTCAAAAGCTGGCTTCTCGGTCTCACTGACATGGATCTGGCGTCCTTTGTCGGAATGGGTAAGGTCAGCATGGCAGGCATAGTTGCGATAAGCATAAAAAGCAAGTGGTTGTTGAATGCGGCGGACCAACTCGTTTAACACCTGCCGGTGAGTATCCTGCTCATCCACCTGGTTGAAATCGGCACTGTGATAATAAGTGTCGATTGCCTTGAAAAGGTCAGAACCGATCAATATCCTCAGGTCATCTTCGGCCAGGATGATATCGGTTCGCAGGTTGTCGAATGAATTGGTGGCAAAGATGAATCCCAGGATGGACTTCATCTCCTCCTTGCCTTTGTTGTCGCGGTTAAATAGCATTTTTTACCCGGTTTTGAGAGGTGACACTGTCCTCGGTTTTTACCACCTGGTGATAAAAGCCGATGTTGAGATTCTTTTCTGGCCAGTTGACTGCAATTGCAGTGTTGATCGGACGGCAAATGATGCTTTCCGGAATGTCCACTTCGGTTGCCAGGTATAGTTTCAGGGCATACAACTGTTCTGATCCGGAAGCCAGTTTGCCGTCGACCATAATATTGGAAAGGGAGGGATGCAATCCCATCCCTGAAGTGATAGCAGAATCGGCCTGCTTTGCAATGAGAACTTGGGATTCCACAAACTCTTTTACTTTCTGATCTATCGGCTCGATGGACCATTCCTCCATCTGTCCCAGGTCATTGATCAGTTTCTCGGATGTGAAGAACTTGCCAACATTCACTTCCCCGGACAGCACTTCAGCCAGCTGCTTGAAAATCTCATCCTTGAGATCCTCGAGCATTTCTTCTTTGTAGGCAGTGTTCTCGTTGGAGCATTTCTCCATGAGAAGCGTGCGCTTGGCATCCCAATAACTGGCCGGTGACTTGATATGCCATTTGATGTTCAGACTGTTCTTGGACAGGGCTTCCAGGATCTTCGGAATGGCCGATCCTTTGCGTATCCAGTTCAATGCGCCGTAATAGGCAGGCAGACCATAGAAATCATGGGCAAAGGAGTACATGTTGCAGAACATCATGGAGACCGGACTGTCAAATGGTCGTAAAGCATTAAACACTGGATACGCGGTCAATCCCAGGATATTGGGATTGTACCAGTCACCGGTAATGATGCGTTTGATATTGACCAGGTCTTCCGGCCATTCTAACCTGGCTTTATGGTATCCCACATGTTCAACCCGTTCAATGCGGGTTTTTGCTGATATCCTGCTTGCCCTGTTCAGGAACAGTAGGGCGTAATGGCCTTCAGTGTGGTAATAATCCACGATTGCCCGGCGCAGTTGCTCCTGGTAATCGAAGGATCGCAGCCATTGTTCGACTTCAGGGTCAGTTACCCAGGTCCTTTGCTTTTCACCATTGACGAACTCTTCCTGGTACAAGGCTGGTCCCTGTCCCCAAAGCAGGCCCCGTTGTCTTTTAAAAACTCCTTCAGTTAGGTTGTTCTCTTCCAGGATATCCCGCAATTCATAAGGCAGTTGGTTACTCTTGCCGTGGGGAATGATCTTGAAACTGCCTATGGTAAAGGGCTGCTGTTCCCATCCCTGCCTGACTGCCAATGGCAATACTCCTTGGGTAGCGAGTGAATATCCTCCGGAAATCTCGAAGGAATAGGCACAGTCGGAAAACTGGATTATTCCGAAATTTCCGGAACGCATTACCCTGGTCTTTCTTTGTCTTTTCTTTCCCATGCTCAGTTGAGTGTTACCCTGATCCCGTTGAAATACATCAGCAGCACCTGCCAGCAATTGCGGTTCTGGCGTTCGTCCATGTCAAAATAGAATAGCTTGTGATCGGCTTGTGAGATCTCGTCTCCCTTCGCCTGTGGCCTGAGCCTGGCTCTTTTTACAAGCCGCTGACCGTCACTGGTGCAGGTATCCCTGTTCCACGTAGAATGGACCATGGAAAAGCTTCTGCCTTCCTGGGAAAGGATGCGCATTTGACGGATTGCCTCAAACAGATCAATGGTTTCCATGAGGCAAACTTAGATGAGGGGTTAACTTTCGGAAAGGACAAAAAGAAAGCCCGTCTCGTTTGAAACGAGACAGGCTTCTTAAGAGAGACTTTTTAAGATCATCTGATCGGACAAACTGCATCCTTTGGCTGGACAAGCTTATTATCTGCCAGGGCAAGGAAGGTTGACAGATCTTTGTTGCAAGAGTAATGAACTTCAATTTTCGTACTGACGTATGTTTCGGTGATGCTGAAACTGAATTCCAGGCCATTTTTGATGATTCTTCCATGAGTGCCTTTGTTGAACCATTCAACAGGCTGGCCTTCGAGGCTCCTGAGAAAAGCATCTTTTTTGTTACCGTTGTCGGTATCGGCAGTTTTGAGCAGTGCGTAGTAGGATTCGTAGTACTGGATCCAGGCCTGGAGTTTCTTCAGCGACAGGACGCCGATGTTGTTGGGCTCGGTAAGTTCTTTCCGCACCGAGCTCCGGGTATAATGGGTGATGTTCTTCAGCATATCGATGGAGCGGCACCAGATGGAGTATTTCTTGTTATAGGTGCTGTAGGAGATGTTCAGCTCCAGTTCAGGGTGGATAATCCTGACGTTGGCCTGTTCAAAGTAGAATTTGCCGTCTTCTTCGGAGACCTGGATGGTCACTTCAGCGGGGACGAATTGAGAGACCTGCTTTGAAAGTTCCTTTGCGGATTGCAGGAGATCTGATTTGGAGCCCGGATTTTCAATGTGCATTGCCAGGAATTCCGGAAGGTTTACATTTTTCATAATTGTTTGGTTTTGAGGTTTAACATGATTTTTTTGCTTTCTCAAAACCGAAAGGAATCAGGCAGTCAAGGGTTTATGTCAAGTCCCGTCCCGACTAGTCGGGACGGGAATGAACAAACCTGAAAGGCCTGCCCTTGACTGCCGATAAAATGACTGGAGGTTACTTCGCAAGAAAAATCATAGAGACTCAAAACCAATTCCAATATGGAAAAGCTTCTGCATTCCTGTAAATGGATTCGCAATTGACGGATTGGTAAAACAGATCAATGGTTTCCATGAGGCAAACATAGAAGCAGGGCTGGCTTCCTGAAAGGACAAAAAATACCCTAAGTAGATTGGTCCTTATTAGAAAAATACCTTAGAACCTATTGATTTAGGCTTAACCTAATATTTCTTAAAGAAAATTACTATTTATAAAAATCTGAATTTTTATTTATCCAGGATTTGGCAACATTGAACTGCCAGTTTTTTAGTCCACCAAATTCTTTTGATGTGGGCAGCCAACCACTGTAAAATATACAAGTACTATCTTTTTTCATGGCTATATCTTCATATTGTACCTTTAAACAAATGACCGCATAATCGCACTCTTTTTGCAAATATTTTAAATAAGTAAATCCAAAACTAGAATAGCAAAGCCTCATTTGATCAATTTCATTAGGCTCTAAAAAATCATTGTTATTGTTGCCTCGTATTTCGTTGTATTGAATTGCTTTATTTTTTTTATCAAAACAAATTACATAACCTTTACCACCGTATATTAAAGCAGTTCTCTTTCCGAAATTCCTGATGCATACTTCAAGAGAATATGAAGTTGAATCAGTACCAACAAGTTTAGAATCATAATCAGCAAGGCCAATATTAGGAGCTCTTTCTTTAAATTGTTTTAATTGCAATTCAGATTGTTTTGAAAGTTGTTCATTAACTCTCTCATATTGGATTATTAGTGATTCTTTAAATTGTAAAACTCGGGACATTTTACAATCCAACGAATCTGATTTATTGATCAGTATTTTGGTTTGATTCATTGATTTATTAAGATTTGCTAAATTCTCCGAAGAGGATGAATTGATTTTTTTAACAGAAAAAGAAATGTTTTGAATCAAATTGTTAATATATTTTGTTTCATTGTCATTAAATAGGATTACTATTAAACCTACAATAAAACCAGCGATGTATAAATATGATAATATATTAATAATGAATGATTTACCTTTATTTTTATCTTTTCTCAATTCAAGACAAGATTGAATTAAACCAAGTAATAATGTTAATATGAGTAAATATTTCACAAGCAATATATTTCATTAACTTAGGTCAAAATTACATTTTATCTGTTTAACCACCACCAACAATTAAATACATTTATGCTTAACTTCTATTGATTAGGTTTGAAGATAAGAAAAAAACCGGGTGAAAACCCGGCTTTTCGGAAACGGAAGGAAAGGCTCATTACATGATCCCTTCATCAGCAAAAGAAAAGAAGGTTTCGGACGTAAGAATGATATGATCCAGCACCGGGAGGTCCAGCAAATTGCCGGCATCTTTCATCTTACGGGTTAGCTCGATATCAGAAACTGAGGGTTTGCAATTTCCGCTCGGATGATTATGAGCCAGGATAATGGCGGCACAGCAGCATTTGAGCGCTACCTGGAAAACACATTTGGGGTCCGCAACGGTTCCGGTCTGGCCACCCTTGGACAGCTGATAGTAGCCCATGATCTTGTTGGCACGGTTCATCAGGATGATGTAGAAATATTCTATGTGGTCAAGTTGGCCTTCCCAGATAGTAAGCAATGCTTCGTATGCATCATTGGATCTGCTAACCTTGATCATCTCTGAAGGTCTGATTTTGTGGCTGTAGGAAACCTTGATTTCAGCCAGGTTCTGGTGGAAGAGGTCGATTGAGTTCATGGTGTTGTGGTTTTGAGGTTTAACATGATTTTTATGCCATGTTCCAAACCGAAAGGAATCAGACTGTCAGGGGTTTAGGTCACTCCCGAACCTACAGTCCGGGATGAAAAAACCAGAATGGCTTCGCCCTTGACAGGTGTTAAAATGACTGAAAGGTTACTTCGCATTAAAAATCATGTACCTCAAATCCCTGTGAACCAGGCGATATCTTACAGAACCAATGAGATAAGGATACAGATACACAATCGATTAAGCAAGAATCCCCCGAGATGCCACTGCTGTCAGGCTGAAATCGATTACAATCATCCTTCATTGCCAATGGTGCATAGATTTGAATGCACAAAAAAGCTCACAGGGAGTTGCTTGCATTGTTGGATGAGGATTCTTAGTTTGCTATAATGATTGGAAAAATCAGCTCATGACCAGTTTTTTGACAGCAACTTCTTTTAAAGCAGAAACCTTATCATCAGGTGAAATAATATGGAATTATGTATATTTCGACATCCTGATTCGTTTCTTAAAATACTGTCCACCAAAAAAGATGCAGAATTTAACCAAGATTTCACATTACCACCTGAAAACATGTCACAATTCAAAATTCTTTTTATTTTTACAACTTATTAGAATGATATTACCTATGGAGAAATATTTAAGTATTGTATTGCTGTTTTTGTACATGTTTTTTTTGTCTTGTAATCAAGAATCAAATAGCAAATCAGCTAGTCATAACGACTCAAATATTTATGGCGCTAATCAGGGAACAGCAAAACTCAAGTATTCTTTACGACCTGATTATATCATACAAAGCGATGAAACCTTTTCAAATAGAATAGATGACATTAACACTAATTCAAAAAATAAGAATACTTCAAAAAAGATTCTTAAAAATTATGACGGAACTCTATGGGTCCAAAAATCGAATCCCGATGAACAAGTTATTGTTTATGAATTACCTATACCTTCAATAAAAAATGAAAGTGATTGTGAAAAATTTTCAGAACAAATTTATTTACAAGTTTCAAATAATTTTAAAACATTCCAAGAAGTGGCCTCATTTTCAATTTTCGATCGTGGAGCTTCAATGTTCAAAGGCAAATATAAATATAAATATATAAAGGGATTAATTTCATTTAAGGATGGTGATAAGAGATATTGGTATTTTAATGTTGTAAATATTAATAACAACTATTATCAAGTTCTCATAAATACTTTTATTAAAAATAATGGCTTAGATAGTGCATTTATCAGTTTAAGTTCAAGTACCAAATAATTAGCATATAAAAAGATAACTCATGGACCAATTAATTAAACTTTTAAAGGAGATGATCTCAACTCTATATATTGAGGCTCCTGTTACATTAGTTTTATTATTATTATTTTTAGCCGGTTATTATGTGTTAAAAGTTTATATTATTAAGAAATTTAAGATTAAAAGGCCTGCAAAAATTTCTTATATTTTCCTTTACCTGTTTTACTTTGTTGAATTTATCCTTATGTTTAGTTTTCTTCTCTATCTTATGTCTTTAGTTGGATTTAAAGTGCCTGATAGAGCATTTTAATATTACCCTTATATTTAATCTCTTAACTTTGAAAACTTATTATTATGGATTATCAATGTCCAGATTGTGGTAATTCAATCGAAAGAGCATTTAGCAAAAATATTGCAACAACTGCTGGTATAGTAGGAATATTATTTACCTCAGCATTCGGTGGTTTTCATTGTAAAACCTGCGGGAAAGTTCCTTTTAGCAAATTTCCAATTGAAGTTAGAAAGAGAATGATTAAAGGAACCCTTCTTTATATTATTGCTGCTTTACTTGTCTTATCCTTTGCAATCTGGGTTGTCATTAATATTTAAATATAGTTAATATTAATTATTTCAAAAAAATCTAAGTAATATGAAACAGTTAAATTTTGCAATACTAATTCTTTTAACTGGTTTTTTTTCTTGCCAATCTCAAACCTCTTGGTATAAAGTTGAAACTAAGTATTTTACACTACAATTTCCTAAAAAGCCAGTTATGACTCATTCAACTTTGCTAATTGATGGCTATGGAAATGCTGAGACTACATCCTATACCTATGAACCAGGAGAAAATGGTACGGATCCAAACATTGGTTATACAATTTTTTTTGTTGTCCTCCCTGAATCATATGTTAGTTCTACTAACGCAGAACGTGCCAATGCCTATTTTTCATTAGCCATTGAAAATGGCGTAAAGGTTTTAAAAGGGAAAAAACTGGGAGAGGAAAAAGTAATAACTAAAAATGATTATCCTGGTAGGGAATACTATGTACTAGCAAGAGAAGGTAGAATGAAAATGTCTAGTAGGTGTTATCTTGTAAGAAATGTTTATTTCAATTTTAGTGTGGGAACACTGTCTAATAAAGGAACAAACGAGTCAATTTCTAAATTTTTAAATTCATTTACACTTAAATGAGATTATTAACTAATAATCAGTCTGTTAGAATTCTAAAAACATTCTCGATTTTTGTCTATACATTTGCAACCGAGGCACCGTTTACGTTATTTGCGTTGATAATTTCAGTTGCTGCTTATTATATTTTAAGATACAAAATAATCAAAAAATTTAGACTCAAACTGACAAGCTTTCCATCAATTATTGTTGGTATCTTTTATATTGTGGAATTTATAGTCATGTTTTTCGGATTTGTTTATCTTCTTGGGTTAATTGGTTTCAAAATCCCAGAAAACACATTCTAAATCATTTTGTTAGGTAATTGAGGACTAGACACCTGAAAATATAGTATTCACATAACATCTTTATTTAATTCCCTATGAAAGCACCAATAAAGCCCTCCGGGGAGGGCCTTATTGGTGGCAGTGATTCCTAATTTGCTGAAATGGCTGAGGAGATCAAATCGATGTCCTGGTCTTTGGCAATCTTTTCTGCCAGGGAGACTGCCTTTTCAAAGTTCCATACGCGGTAAGCATATTTGGCTTCTGCATCCGGGTCAGTGGCAACCTTGATGATCCAGTAAGGACGTTCATCACCGTCATGGGTGGAAGCTCCGCCGTCGCTGTAGGGTCCATCGAAGAAAACATGCATTTCTTTCTCTTCTTGCGAAGCCGGGGCTGTGATTATTCTCCTGGTTATTCCTTTGGAATCAGTTCTGGTTTTGCCGTTCTTCTTCGTGGTTTTTGTTGCTGTTGTTTCCATTGTTTTAGGTTTTAGGGGTTTGAATTAGATTTTTTATGCTTTTTACCCTTACCGTAAGAAGAATCGGAAATGTCAATTGTGTAGGTCAATTTCGCAGAAGGTGAATACATCCGGAGGACTTGCAGTTGACATCGAATCGACTAAAGGTAGCTTCGCATGAAAAAATCGGATCAGGCCCATGAAACCCTGGAAAGAACAGCAAACACGAAAAAGCGGCCCAAACCCGGAACAGTATTTGAAAACCAGGTGAGTACTCCCTGGTTAAGCTGAATACAGTTTTCCGATGGAACCCAAAGCACAGGTGAATACAACGTAAGATGAATGTTTGCCGGATAATCTGCCACAAGCCCGAATGCATACTGCTACTTTGGAACGAAGGCACACCCTGAAGTTATACCAGGCTATCTTGATCTTTGCCATAAAATTGAATCCCTGCCAACAATTTCCCCCCGGAAAAAGAGAAAACGGCCTTCAAAGTTTATCAGCAAGTCCACCGGTGGCCAGCGGACCTGTTGAAGAGAGGAGTTTAGTTCAGGTAGCGGTGGCTTACCAGGCGCTTGAGATCTTCCGTCCTCATTGCCGAAATGTTGTCGATACCGACTTCCGAAAAAGTGTTGTCCAGCTCTGCAACACGGTGCTGGTAGATGTGTCCGTATTTGCGGTAGGCTTCATGGATCATTGACCGGAATTGATCAGGGCCGACTCCCTGGAGTCTCCTTTGGGTGATTTCTATTGCTTCCTTGCGGCTATGCTCATAAGCGGTGACGGCCAGACCGGAATAACCTTCGGTTACATTCCAATGCTCATCTTTGGTATTATAGAACTTGTGAACATAGAAGTTAAAGGCTTCAAAACCGGGTATGCTAACCGGCCAGGCCTGGTGGATCTTTACCCTGGCAATCTGTGGTGTTGAAAATTCAAAGAGACAGTAGATGGAAAGTTTCTTCCCGTAATGCCATGGCTCTTCAGCCATGGCAAGGTTAGCGGTTTCTTCTTCGGGTTCATCGTAGTTGTGCTGGGGCTTTCCAAGGATGAAATTGGCGGCTTTTTCGGCACGTGCAGCAGCCCAGACAATCCAGGAGGTGTTGTCTCTGAGTTTTTCACTCCAGCTCCGGATGTATGCGGCTGCATTTTCCACGTTGAGCTTAAGCCCGGCAACTTCAGCCAGGAAGCTGGCTCCCAGCTCAGCAACGAGTTCTTCTTTGGAGTATTCTTCCTTGCCAAAGGAGGAATGGGCACCTGTGCTAAAGCGGTTCAAACGGGAGGGATGTCCGGTTGAGTGAACCAATTCGTGGAACAAGGTGGTATAATACTGGTCAAGGGAGCTGTACCAGTCCTGCTTAGGCATGTTGACAGTGTCCAGCGTGATGTTGTAGTGCGGAAAGTCAATCAGGGTAGGATGCAGAATCGCCGGACACTGTGACATGTGAGCGATGATCTCCTCAGCATTGCGGGTGTTGGAGTTTTCCTGCTTGTCTACCAGCTGGGAGAGTTCGGCAACTTTCTTTAATCCAAGCTCATCGAACTCACACTGGTAGGCGTTGAAAACGTAGTAGTAACGAAGCAGGTAGCGCATCTTCTCTTCGAGTGTGATAGGGTCGATGTCTTTCATCGGCTTCCAGAAGACTACAATGGAGCCAGCTTCGCCTTTCTTCACGTGGCCTCCGTTCTGACGGATCTGCTGGAAGGTGCCCCAAACCGGGGTACTGTGTTCAGCACAGGCCAGGTTGAAGAAGTTGATCCCGTTGTAGAAGTAGCCCAGGAGGCTTACCGGGCGAGGCATTTCCCAGAGGGCCTGCCAGGAACCTGCGGTTTGCAGGTTTGCGATGATCTTTTCGGTTACTTTTGAGTAAATTTCATTTGTTTTCATTGCTTTACGGTTTTGAGGGTTCATGATTTTTTTGCTTTACCCCAAAACCGTAGCAAAGGCGCTGTCAAGGGTTTAGGTCCCGTCCGCAGGACGGGAAGAAACCAGAAAGGCTTGCCCTTGACAGCAAACCCGGAGCGAAGGTTAGTTTTGCAAAAAAAATCGGTGAACCCGGAACCGGGAAGCGACAAACAAATAAAATGATGACCGAAATTGCAGCCTATAAACGTACGAAAGTATGCTAAGCTATCTTGGCCCTAAAAACTTATCACCATTGAAATGAATCATGTGGTCTGGTGCTTCTACTATCCAGACTTCTGTTTCCCAGGCAATATCATTGGTGTGTCGTTTAAATTCTTTGAAATCAGGAAATGCAGAAACATACACTTTACCAACTTTGCAATCTTTCAAAAAATCTTCAAGTTCAATCATTCGTTTTGGTGAAACCGGACCATGAGAGGTCACGGCCTCGATCAAAAAGAGCCAATTTTTAACAGGGTCATATATAACAACATCTGGTAGTTTACCATGCTGATTAATAGGGATAGATAGCTTGGTCAATAAATCGATATCCTTATGTAAATCTTTATCTGCGGTATCTCCAAGATAAACAATGATGCCTTCCTTGGCAAAGCGAGGACAAAATTCCTTAATAATGGCAGCTTGTACTTCATTATGTGCTCCCGCTGAAAGATGATATTCCTTTCCGTTGCTTAGTTTGACAGGAATCAAGTATTGTTCTCTTTCCTTTATATATCGTTTCGATAGCTCTCCAGCTTCAGAAATAAAAGATTGAAGTGTTTTTTCCCAGTTATCAGACCCAAAGGATCTGATAACTGGCAATATAGCACTGGATAATGCATAATGCGCATTAGGACTGTTAACAGGTAAGTTAGGATTGTCAGGATTATAATCAACTATCCTGGCTTGTACAAATTGGTGAAGAACTTGTCTCCTAAAAGTTTCACGAGTATTTGGAGCATATTCTTTATTGTAGACCTGGGCTACAAATGCCATTAATCCTTTTGTTACTTTAAGACTAGGGGAACTAGCCTCAGACCATGAATCTTCAGGCTTAATCTGACATAAAGCCAGAAGGGTATAAGCTGCAAGTTCGTTGTATTGTGCTGGTGGTAATCCTAATGATTTGAGAATTTCTTGAGCTTCTTCTAATTTACCCATAGGTTATCATTGATTGTTCAAAATGTTCACTAACAAGTCTATTCGTGTTTTCAACCGAAAA
>JAPLDE010000200.1 GCA_026391855.1 Bacteroidota bacterium
GAACAACCAGGACGATATGCCCGTGGTAAAAAAGATGAAAGAGATGGTCCCGGAGTTCAAAAGCAAGAACTCAGTTTACGAGAAACTGGATCTCTGACCGGGCTTTTCCTATTCAGGCAACTTTCATACTTATTAGCTGCCTACACTGCAAATTCAAGTCATATTGAGGTTTTATGTTTTAAAACCTTTGTATATCTTCTGTAAACTCTCCTTTGTGAAATCCTTTTTTTACTCCTGTCCTTTGTGGTTTATTTAAAAAGCTGATTATTAAAAGATTAACTTACTTCAAAAAATTGAAAAGGAGGCATGGGAATAGTTGGCTTTTTATTCACCACAAAGGACGCGAAGTGTTTCACAAAGGATTTCACTAAGGGATTGATTTTCAATATGTTTCTTTAGAGATTTGATGTTGAAGAGATTTGTTATCTGTTCTTTTCAATAATGCGTATTTTTAGGATGAAAATATGTACTTATGTTCAATTAGCCAGGTGATGAAATATCAAGAGGAAGTGTTTTGCAGGTCAGATGATGGTCCCGGAATAAACTCCATCTTATCGCCTCAGGCAGTTTAATATTGCTGAAGTAAGGGAAACGAACTCAAGCAATTTAATATGTTAAGCAAGCACTTTCCTGACCAGGTTGGCGGCATCCTGCAGCAGTATGGCCGAATGAACCTTAAGACCTGATTCGTCGATGATACGTTTTCCTTCTTCGGCATTGGTTCCCTGCAGCCTGACGATGATGGGAACACTGATCTCGCCGATGTTCTTATAGGCATCCACCACTCCCTGGGCTACGCGGTCGCAGCGGACGATGCCACCGAAAATGTTAACCAGGATGGCTTTTACATTGGGATCTTTCAGGATGATGCGGAATCCTTCCTCTACCCTTTTGGCATTGGCTGTGCCGCCAACGTCAAGGAAATTGGCAGGTTCACCCCCATATAGCTTGATGATGTCCATGGTTGCCATTGCCAGCCCGGCTCCGTTCACCATACAGCCCACATTTCCATCGAGTTTCACGTAATTCAGGCCGTAAGAATCGGCTTCCACCTCCATGGGATCTTCCTCGTCCAGGTCGCGCATCTCTTCAATATCGGGATGGCGATATAATGAATTTCCATCAATAACCACCTTTGAATCAGCGGCATAGACCTTATCATCAGAGGTCTTGAAAACAGGGTTTATCTCAAACAGCGTAGCATCGGTCCCGACAAAAGCCTTGTATAAGGCACTGACAAATTCCACCATCTTTTTAAAGGCAACTCCCTCCAATCCCAGGTTAAAGGCTATTTTCCGGCATTGGAAAGCCTGGAGCCCGGTTTTCGGGTCTATATATTCCTTAAAGATCTGGTCAGGCGTTTCTTCCGCCACTTTCTCAATATCCATACCACCCCTGGGTGAATACAGGATGATATTCTTTTGAGCGGAACGATCCAGCATCACACTCATATAAAATTCCCTGATATCAGAAGGACCGGGATAATAAATATTCTGTTCAATAAGGATCTTCCTCACTTTCTTTCCTTCAGCCTTAGTTTGTGGAGTTACCAGCATCATTCCCAGGAAGTTGGATGCATATTCGTGCACTTCATCAAGGGTTTTGGCGATCTTCACGCCGCCTCCCTTACCACGGCCACCGGCATGGATCTGTGCTTTTACTGCCCATTTGTCGGACCCGGTTGTTTCCTGAATGGTGACTGCTGCTTTAACGGCTTCCTGTGGTGTCCTGGCTAAAATTCCTTCAGGAACGCTGACCTTGTAATTTCTTAACAGGGATTTCCCCTGGTATTCGTGAAGGTTCATAAGAGAAAAATATGGTTGATGGTTGGTAAAATTTCAGGCGCTAAAAATAATAAAAGAATCAATAGACGGCTCAACAAATATGAAGGTCTTTACATACCAATTCTGAACTACAAACATTTTATAAAGCCCTGTTGTTATTTTAGGACAATTATTTGTAAAAACCTTCTTAATATTGTAGGTTGAATTATAATAATCCGGTTTATGGCACACGAACCCTCACTCGAAAACTTAAGCCCTGAAGAACTGAAGTTCAGGGAAATGGTCCAGCGCGGCGACGATTATCACAGAATTGAGTTATACCGCTGGGCGTTACACTATTACAGACTGGCATCCGAAACACCTTTTGCCAATAAGGAAGTGGAAGAAAAGATAGAAATGATATCGCGGAAAATACGCCGGGAAACGCAGGCCATTGTGGCCGTCCTGGTGATTGCAGCCGTCTTTGTTGCCCTGATCTGGATTTTCACCTGATCTCCGGTCATGGTCAGGGTTGAGAACATCCGCAAGTCCTTTCAGGACCTAAAGGTGCTAAAAGGGATCAACCTTGAAGTAGCTGAAGGTGAGATTATTTCTATTGTCGGTGCCTCCGGTGCCGGAAAATCCACCCTGCTTCATATTATCGGTACCCTCGACCGTCCGGATGAAGGGAAAGTATATATTAAGGGTGTTTCCATTGCCGGTATGAATGAGAAAAAATTGTCCCAATTCAGGAATAATTCTATAGGATTCGTTTTCCAGTTTCATCATCTTTTACCGGAATTTACTGCAGTTGAGAACGTTGCCATTCCTTCCATAATTGGTAAAAATAATAAAAGGGAAGCGGAGAAAAGGGCGAAAGATTTACTATCTTTACTCGGACTAAGTGAAAGGTTCGATCATAAACCATCCATGTTGTCAGGGGGAGAACAGCAAAGGGTGGCCGTTGCCAGGGCACTGGTAAACAAGCCCGCTGTTGTTCTTGCCGATGAACCTTCAGGAAATCTTGATTCATCATCGGCCTATGAACTGCATAAACTATTTTTCCAACTGCGTAAAGAACTCAAACAGACTTTTATCATTGTTACTCACAATCAGGAACTTGCAGACATGGCCGACAGGAAACTCAGCATCAGGGATGGTGTTATCGTTTTATAGACCGTTTTATGCCGGTAAAAGGACTTGTTATCTGTATCAATAAACTGTATTGTACCTGTTTCGCATTAACAGCATTATTCTTCGCAATAATGCTGCCTTTGTCGGGTCAGAATGTCGGTTACCTGTTGATCGAAGGACAGGTCTACGTGAATGATCAGCCCGCGTCCAGTGTGGATGTCAAGGTGTTTCTGAAAGACAAGCAAATCGACAAGACCCGTTCTATCAATAACGGCCGCTTTGTCGAACAGCTGAAATTCAACCAGAAATACCGGGTAGAAATAGGGAAAACAGGCCTGGTCACGAAGAAATTCATTTTCAATTCCGAATTGCCGGAAAGCGCAAATCCAAGCCAGATCTATATTTTTCCCTTAAATGTCGACCTCTTCCCTCCCTTTGAAGAAGTGGACATGAGCCTGCTGGAAGACCCTATGGCTGTGATTGAGTACGACAAACCTACGGACATGTTCGCCTTTGATATTCAGCAGGCTACCGAACATGTTAAACAGGTGCAGGCCCTTCAGAAAGAGATCATGGATATCCTTGAGGTTAAAGCCAAATTGTATAAACAATTGTTCAGCAATGCCGAACTGGCCTTTAAAGAGAGGCATTACCAACTGGCGCTCGACGACTACCGTAAAACACTGAAGGTATACCCTGAAACCTCTGCCAGTCTTTATATTGATGTTGATTATATCAATAATAAGATAAAAAGCATTGAACTCATGCTGGCCGAAAAAGACAGAAAGGAAAAGGCCAAAGATCTGAAGAAAAAGTATGACCAAACCATTACCAAAGCCGATGCTGCCTTCGATAAAAAACTCTATGATGAGGCATATGAACAATATTCAGCAGCAAACGAAATACTGCCTGAAGATAATTATCCCCGGAAAAGAATTGAAAAGATCAATGATATCATTGCCAAGAATATCGTGATTACCCTCAACACAAATAGTACCGTCATTAAAAACGGGAAAGAGATCAGGCTGACCTTTACCCCCGTCAAAGCTTTCCAGCGAAAAGGCAACTACCTGATAATCAGACTTAAAAGACATGGTGAAGGAAACAGCAAACTCTTTGTCAAATTCGGTAAGGGTGGAGAATCGGGAGGTGGATTTGTGCTGAAGAACATTCCTGTCGACGACTTCGGCAACCAGTTCATCCGGCTGAATGCCAATGAAAAGTGGTTCAGGATGGATGCCAACTGGTTTACCCTGTATGCAGAGGGAGGCGATATTGAAGTAGAGGAAATCAAGCTGTCGAAGACTGAATAAACCCGTTTTCAGGATTTTTTTTCATTTGCTTGTTGGATTTAAAAATGATTGCTATCTTTGCACTCCTTTTTAAAGAACC
>JAPLDE010000079.1 GCA_026391855.1 Bacteroidota bacterium
CGGTATATCGTATGAATAGGTCGGATTACAATTGTTCTGCGGGTGAGAGCCCACTCCGCCGTCGCCCAGGTCCCAGTTGCAATATAGTATGGGTGAGTTGGAGATCAGATTGAACTGGACACTGGGGTCGCCTACGGTAATTTTTTCCGGTGTATGCGAGAAGTCAACCACCGGTGGCTTGTTTACACGGATAAGGTGATTATCAATCACCGATGACGGGCAATCGTGGTCCGAGACAACCTTAAGCGAGGTTAAAAATAATCCATATTCATAGTAGATGTATTGAACATTTCCGGTTGGAAAAGTTACAGGGTTTCCTTCGCCGAAGGAATAAATATAGCTGACAATATTTCCTCCTCCTCCAATGGTAGAATGGTCTGTAAAGTTCACAGTATCAGGAGCCCGGCAGGAAGAGTCAGGTTCCACAGAATATTGTGCCACGGGAGCAGGGAAGATCTGAACAGTATCGTTCGCAGTGTCCGGACAGTTTTTATCGGAAACAACGATCAGGGTGACTGGCTTGGCACCGTAAGAACCATAATTAACAGGAGGCGGGTTACAATTGTTGGGTTGACCATTCAGTGCGCCGGGACCGAAATTCCAAATACAGGAAAGATTGCTTCCGTCTTCAATGGACGAGTTATTGACAAAAACAACCGGATTGCCAAAACACGTATCGCCAAAGCTGAATTGGGCAACAGGAGACCAATAGATGCTGATGGTGTCCGTAACAACATCTGTTAATGTAAAATTGGGATAATAGGCTGTTGTAGTATGTGTAATTACATAAGTATCAGGGTATTGATAAAGATGGAAGGTGTTTTTATGGGTGTCGGTATTCAGCAGGTTTGAAGCGGGATCTCCAAAATTCCAAAAATAGTGTACGCTGTCCGGGCTGCCAGCTATGGTTGAATTATCATAGAAATAGAAGAGATCAGCCGTACATCCGCTGGTATCATGAGGCAGGATGCCGCCTCCCATGCATGGCCCGTGATAAATGGGGTGAGTGATGGATTTATCACAGCTGTCGAGGCTGAAAACGGTCAGTGTCACCAGGTAGGTATGTTCCAGGTTGCTGAAGAATTTATGTTTAGGCGACCGAAGGGACGAAAAGTTGTCATTACCAGACATTGGATCGTCGAAATCCCAATGGTAGCTGAGGATACTGTCGGGTCCCGGCAGGGTAAGGTTGACAAACCTGGCGGTATCGTTGCAGAAATGGGGGATGGAGTCCCTGAAATCAGGTTCGGGAAGCGGGAACACGCTCATCAGGTGGCCGATGCTGTCGATGCATCCTTGGAAATCGCGGCCAATCAGGGTAATGTAATAATACCCCGGGTCAGGATACAGGTGATTTACCGTGTCCAATGAGCTGATCAGCCAGGTGGTATCACCAAAATGCCATTCCCAGGGGTGGATAGGTCCGGGTGACAGAAGGACAGGTACAAAACGGGCGGAATCTCCGTCACAGGTGTCGGCAAAATGAAAATCAACCGAAAAGGGTGGTCTGACAAAGATGGTGTCGGATATGGAATCCCTGCAACCCCGTTTGCTGATAGCTGTCAGGGTTACTTTATATGATTGATTAAACGTATAGAAAGTATAAAGCGGATTCTGAATGTTGATCAGGGTGGTTGTATCGATCTGCCAGATCCAGCCGGTAACGGGCGACCCATTGGGTAAGGAAAGATCTTCAAAATGAATAAGACCGGCCGAAGTGCCTGTAACACAGGTGTCGTGCCAGGTGAAAGAGGGAAAGGGCAGGGAGTCGACCGCAACCCACCTGGTGAATTCCCCGTGACAGTTATTTGTGTCATAAATCGTCAGGGTAACCGGAAATGAACCACTGTCGGGAAAAATATAGCTGGGATTTGGTATATAGATCGTATCAAAGCTCCATAACCAGCTGGTTATCATTGCATTGAATGTTACAGGCTGATATTCAAAATGAGTGGGATTGCCCCGGCAGGCTGTATCAAAGGTGAAACGGGCCTGGGGCAGAGGAAAAATGGTAACCGGTTTCGTGGTATCGTTCGCACAAAATCCATCAAAAACCGTCAGTTTTACATCGTAAATCCAGGGTTGGGGAGATAAGGCGGAAAACTGGTGTTTAACGGTATCACCGGTGCCATAGGTGTTCACCGGATCATCAAAATACCAGTTCCAGGTCAGGATGGCGCTGTTGTTCGGAAGGGTTGAACTTCCGGCAAATTGGATAGAATCATGGTCACAGGTAGTATCCGGAAAAATGAAATCAGGAAGAGGTAAAGGCCTGATGATAATTTCTTTAGAAATCGTATCCCAACAACCCTCGCTGTTTTCGACGGCCAGGCGAATCTCAATGGTAACCGGCGCCGACCCGGTGTTGAAAAATTCTTTTGAGATCGAATTGCCCGCAGAAGAACTCCAGCTCTGACTGTCGCCAAAAAACCATCTACGCTGGATGATATCGCCTGTACCGGGACTTGAAGAACTGGTAAAGGTAAGCTCACCGCCATGGCAAACAACGGTATCCGGTGAAACAGAAAATTGAGCCGTAGGACGGGTGTTGATCATCAGGATATGGCTGGCCGATGAGTCACAGCCCGCTTCGCTGGTAACCTGTAAACCGATGGTATAAGCGCCGGTTGAGTTAAAGGTGTAAACCATTGAAGCCGAATCAGAACCCTGAACCACCCCGTTCACTGTCCACACCCGGTCGGTTATCTGGGTGCTGGTAATGGAGGTATCGCGGAAGGTGACCGGTTCCTGCTGGCAGCTTGGTATGTCGTATGAGAATCCGGTGACGGGGGTGGGTTTTATTTGGATCAGTTGGGTAATGGTGCTTTGACAGAAGTTTGAGTCAGTAACTGTCAGGGTAACAGCATGGTCTCCGTAACCCAGGAACTTGTGTGCCGGGTTTTTAAGCGTGGATGCGGGTTCTGGTGAGCCGGGATCATCGAAATCCCATTGATAAAATTGTATACCGGCACCCGAAATAACCGTCTGATCGAAAAACCGCGTTAAATCACCAAAGCAAAGAGTAGTGGGATCAACTGTAAAGGCTGCAACAGGACCCGTTCCCATCTGGCTGACAATGCTCATCGTTGTATCATCTTTACAACCATAGGTATTGATGACCGAAAGCTTAACATTATAACTCCCGTTTGTGGTGTAAAAATGACAGGGATTCTGCAAATCGCTGGTATTATTCAACCCCGGTGGGACTTCCCCGAAATTCCAGGTCCATTGCAAAGGAACACTCCCATGATAGTTGGTTTCATCAATAAAACAGGAGCTGTCGCTATGACAGACAGGCTGGATAATGGTAAAATCGACATCGGGTTTAGGATACACAGGTACAGAAAGCTGGTAGCTATTCGGACATTTATTTGTATCCACTACCGTTATAACAACATGGAAGGTATTGGAAGTCAGGTAAGTATGGATTGGATTTGGCTGGGTATCAATATTGCCCGGGCCCGGGTCTCCAAAATTCCATAGATAGTTTTGGATCTGTTGCCCGCTGCCGCTCACTACTGAATAAAACTGGGTCGGATTTCCCAGGCATTGAACGCCTGTATAACTGATCTCTACGAAAGGTAAGGGAAAAATGATGACCGTTTTGGTGATGTGTTTGGTACAACCAGTTGATGTTGTGATAAATAAGGTGACTTCATGCGGACCTGTACTGTAGAACACATGCAGGGGATCCGTCATTGTTGAGGTTGTTCCGTCATGAAAATCCCAGAACCTGCTGATAATAGTGCTCCCAATAGCATATGACTCATCGAAAAACTGAAAACTCAGCCCGATACAGTTTAATGAATCCTCCCAGCTGAAGTCTGCCACCGCACCTTCAGGTACATAAATGGTTTGTGTCAGGTTGTTCTCGCATGATTTACTGTTGGTAACGGTAAGGGTTACATCATAAGTGCCTGCATTGTTGTAAATATGCTCCGGATCCTGCTGGTCTGAATGACAGTTTTCAGGCGGCGGTGCGCAGTATGGGTCCCCGAAGGTCCAGTACCAGTTGGTAATATCATAACCTGCTCCGTTTGACTGATCGAAAAAGAACACGGTATTGCCGCTGCAACTGATATCGGTATAAAATGCCGGAACCGGTAAGGCCCGCACCGGAACATTTTTTGTGATACTTCCTTTACACTGAACCTCGTCGGTCACTTCCAGGGTAACATAGTAATATCCTGAATTACCGTAATATACAATAGGGTTCTGCTGGTCACTATAGGTTGCATTTCCAAAGTCCCAGCTCCAGGTACTGATATCGCCGGATAAAGAAGAAGACATATCAGTGAATTGAGTGGGTTTACCCAGGCAGGCATCGCCGGCAATAAAATCGGCTGTGGGTGTAGGTAGAATTGTCAGGGTATCATATACAGTATCCCTGCAGCCAAGGTCAGTAATGACGATCAGTCTGACAATATAGTCACCGGTAATAACATATTGATGTTCAGGATTTTGCAGAGTAGAATAATTGTTGAACCCTGAAATAACGTCTCCGAAATCCCACTCCCAATTTGTAATGGTACCGGTAACCGGATCGGAATGATCCTGAAATTGAATGGGGTTGTTAACGCAAAGGGGAGCATGGCTGAAGGAGGCATGCGGTAAAGGCAGGACCGTCACCGGAATAATCACGGTATCAGTGCATTGATCGGAATTTTCTACAGCATGAAGGATCAGAGTATCCCCTGAATAAGGCAGGATAAGGGCAAAGTCTTTGGAAATGGGGAACGGCGGATAACCCCAGTAATATCCAATGATTGAATCATTTACAGCTTGAGATTGGTCTACTAAATAAGTTGTGTCACCCAAACAGCTTGTGTTAAAAGAAAAATCTGCAATGGGGTGGGGCTTAACTTGAACCACAAGGCTTGCCGTATCAAGACATCCTTTTCCGGGTATGCTCTGTACGATCAGGTTTACCGTAAAACCGCCCACATGGGTGAAATGGTGACCCGGGTCAGGTTGACCGGAATAATTTGCATATCCTGACAAGGGATCTCCAAAATCCCATTGCCGGTTGTTTATCGTTCCCGGTGAGGCAGCCGACTGGTCGGAGAACTGCATGGTATCGCGCCAGCAATGAGTTGCCGGGTCTGTAGTAAAGGCGGCAACGGGTCTTGTAAGGACAATTACAGGCGAGGTTATAGAATCCTTGCAGTTATTCTGATTGGTGATAACAAGTTTAACCGGATAAGGACCAGTACCGGTAAATACATGAGCGGGATGCTGCAACGTATCATGATTGCCGGTTTGCGACAGGGGATCCCCGAAATCCCAGTACCAGGACAGGGGATTGGGATGTGATAGGTCGGTGAAGTGGGTAGCCGTTCCCAGGCAGGCTGTATCGGCCTTAAAACCGGCGGTTGGTAAGGAATCTATGGCAATGATCCTCGTGATCGTATCACTGCAGCCGGATCCGTCAGTAACGATCAACTGTACGGGGTAACTGCCGGGTCCGGGGAAAAGGTAGAAAGTATCTGGCTGGTAGGTGATGAGTGTGTTTCCGTTAAAGGTCCATCTGTAAGTTGTTAGTCCCTGGCCTGAAGGGGAATAGGTGCTATGAAAACTGACCGGTTGCTCATCACAAAATACATGATAAGTAAAATCAGCTTCAGGCAAAGGATCTACCACTACCAGCGAATCAAAGGCCAGGTCTTCACATCCGAAGGCATCCTGACCCAGGAGTATAGAGATATATGTCCCCTGGGCAAGAAACGTATGAGGTGTAGAGTCTGTACCCGGAAATGGGACAAAAGCCGTATGTCCGTCGCCGAAATACCAGTACTGATAAACCCAACTATCCCCGGGTGGGTAGAGAATGGTTCCCCTGAAAGGGGTAGAGGTTCCGAAACAGACTGTATCGGCATCCATCCTCATCGTGAAAGGAGGGCTTACATAAACCTGTTTTTTAAGGGAATCGGAGCATCCCCGCTGGCTGGTCGCAATAAGAGTAACTTCATAGGATGTATTCACCTGAAGATAGCTGTGGATGGGATTCTGGTTTGATGATGAATTCCCGTCCCCGAATTTCCAGAACCAACCGGCAACAGCTGACCCGTTGGGTTCAGAAGTATCTGTAAACCTGACCATTCCCCTTTCGCAGATGCTGTCGGTATAAGTGAAATAGGGGAAGGGGAGAGAATCGACCACCAGTTGATGGGTAACAGAATCCTTGCATGCAAGGGCATTCTGGACGATTAACTTCATGTCGGATATGCCTTGTTGATCCGCATCCCAATTGTAAAAAGGTGTGTTAATAACGGTCTGATCTCCAACGATCCACTTTCGTAAAGTGATGGTATTCCCATTGTTAAGCGAGGTGTCAATGAGATGGATAACCCCTCCCAGGCAGGCAGAATCATATACAAAGGCGGCTGTGGGAGAGGAAAGCACGACGGCTGAGCTCTCCAGTGTGTCGGAATAA
This sequence comes from Bacteroidota bacterium, assembly GCA_026391855.1. GTDB lineage: Bacteria > Bacteroidota > Bacteroidia > Bacteroidales > CAIXZF01 > JAKLIX01. The sequence goes on from JAPLDE010000079.1 coordinate 6,434, forward strand.
CACTCATGGTGATCTTTTACCAGGAATTTAACCGGATGAATATCGGCGAACTGGTATAAATGGCTCAGGGTCCTTGGTGGATCCGGAGGATATAAATAGTTGGTATGCTGTGTGTCACCCCAGTAAATAAATCCACTATCAAGTGTAGTACCTGTTGCAAACGACTGATCTGTCAGGATTGTACTAATTCCCTGGCATACAAAGGTTACGGAAATATTGGCTACTGGTTTGGTATAAAGGCCTATATCTGCCTCGTCAGATATTTCACAACCCTTTGAATCTTTGATTGTTACTGTATAATGACCGGCCTGCAAAGAGTCATAGATTGATTCAGTATTGATCCCGCTTCCGCCATACCAGCTGTAATAATATGGAGGTGTATTTCCGCTCAGGTTAGCGGTGATCTTTCCTGCCGGAGGATTGGTTCCGGGGCAGATAAAATCAGCATATACCAGGTTTAATTGAAACGGCTGGGTAGGTTCTCCCAGGGTAATGATTAGACTTGTGCTAATATTGTTGAAATCAGTTACATTGATATTGTAAACTCCTGCAGGTAAAGTATTCCATATCAACTGATCAGCAGTTACAGCGGGAGGAGGTGATGTGACCGGTGACCAGGAAAAGGCATAAGGCGGCACACCTCCTGAAGCCACGGCATCAATGGAACCTGTGAAATCTCCATGACAGTTAATATCCTGAGAACTGTATGCAAGCAATAGCTCTCCGGGGGATGATAATGCCAGGCAGGGTTTTTCCACGCATCCATGGTGATCGGTCACCGTCAGGCAAAAAATACCACTGCCTAAACCCGAAATACTGCTGGTAATCGCATTGTTGCTCCACAAATAGGTATATGGAGGAATCCCTCCGGTTACGATAGCGCTTACAGACCCATCATAAATACCGAATCCGGATGGAGGGGCCGGGACCAGTGTAACAACCAGCGGAGGTGGTGCAGGGATATCGATAATGGTTGCAATAATGCATTGATTATGATCTTTAACTTCGAGATTATGCGGCCCTTTTGTCAGGCCGGGAAAATGGTTCGAAAGCTGCCAGGGACCACCATCTTTACGATATTCCAGGTTAGGTGTTCCTCCTGAAGCATAGATCGTTGCCCCTCCTGTACTGTCGGGCTGATCGCATTTAAGGGAATCAATATGTATGCTGTCAATAATTATTGGCGGAGGAGCTGTAATTATAGCTGAATCATTAATAATACATCCGGCTCCATCGGTCAGGGTAACATAATAGGTTCCGGCACCCAGGTGGGTGATGAAGGAGGTTATGCTGTCACCCGGCTGCCAGTTAAATAAGTGAGGCGGTGTGCCATATTGGGCTGTAGCCACAGCAAACCCTTCATGGTCGGAAGAGCATTTATTATAAATACTGGAGGAGGAAACTGTCAGGGTCAAAGGATTGGCAGACTCATCGATTTTAAAAGGGATGGAATCCGCACAGCCATGGTGATCAGTAAGTTTAAGTCCGTAATCGCCTGCCGGAAACCCGAGTAAGGTATCATTATTACTTATAAAAACTGGGTTTCCAAGCTGAAACCATTGATATTGGTAAAGCCCGGGATTTCCCCCTGTTGGGTTGGCGGTTGCCCAACCCAGGGAATCCCCTTTACAATGGGCACTATGAACCTCCAGATTCGCTTTAAATTCCTCCAGGGTAATTGTTCCTTCAAAAGTGCAGTGGTTGCGATCTGTTACAACAACTGTATATGTGTCGGGTGGGCCTGTCAGCATTGACGTTGAACTGAGGTCCGGAGTCCATGAGTAGGTAAAAGGCTGGGCACCCCCGATTACATTTACCTGGGCCATGTAAGTCTCATAGGTACAGCCCCAGCTGATCGTAAAGTGAACGATTCCGTTGGGCGGTGAATTAACCCAGATGGAACCGGTAAAGGTACATTTCAGTGAATCAGTGACTGTCACAAAGTAAAGACCGGCAGAAAGAGTGGTTATCGTATCATTTGTTGGATCGGTAATGGACGGGCTGCCATACCAAACCCAGTTATAAGTGTAAGGAGGAGTTCCTCCCGAAGGTACTACCCAGGCGCTTCCGTCATTTGAACCCTGGCAGCCTGTACTGTCGCTGTATAAAGTGGCCGTAAGCGCTGAATCCGGCTGGCCGATATATACGCTGTCATGAACCTTACAATGCATTAATGCATCGGTAACGATCACATAATACCAGCCGGTATCGAGACCGATCGCACAGGAAATCGGGCTTCCCTGGCTCCACAGGTAAGTAAAAGAACCAGAACCATATAAGCCTTCCACACAAGCCCAGCCGTCATTATCATTACTCCCTCTGCAATTTTTAATGTGTGATCCGGTGATGTTGCTTTCCAGGACCCTGATAGTAAAAAACAGGGTGTCTTTACAACCCCGTGAATCCAATACCACTGCCGAATAGTCGCCCGGACTCAACCCCTGTATGGTATTTGAAGGCCCTGTATATAGCTGGATTCCGGCATTATTGAAGAACCAATAGTTAACATAAGTATCCGATCCTCCGGTTACATTAATCACGACTTTAAAATGCATAGTATCAGCACAATCATTGGTAGAACCTGTAACGGCAGTCATCAGTAAGGGTGGGGGCTCCCATCGAGAGGTAATGACGGTAGTTGTGCATCCGTGCTGGTCGGTAACAATTACCTTGTATTTTCCGCCATGAAGGTTCAATAGTAAAGGGTTCGTAGAAGTCACAGTATCAGATATATATGGCGGGGAGTCGTAGGGTCCAACAAAGGTGTAGGAATAGGGAGGAGTACCACCGCTGGCATCAATAAGGATCGAGGCAGTAGTATCTCCGCTGCAATTTAGGGTTTGATCTACATTATCATCATGGGCTGTAAGAAGGGCGGGCTCAATAATCCGATAAGGACCAAAAACGCGTTCGCATAAGACACTGTCTTTCACATGAATGTAATATAATCCGGTATCCAGGTCAGGAAAAAAGGTTATGGAGTCAAAGTTTCCTTCGTTTAATGCGTACAATAACGGTCCCGTCCCTCCCTGTCCCTGAATACTTATCTCTCCATCTTTATAGCGATAACAGGAGACATGAGTAATGTTGGTATCAGTTAAAACAATATCCGGCGGACTTCCAACCTGGACATACGTGGTAAAAAGACAGCCAAATTGATCTACGATCCTGACAGGATAATTAACCGCATAAAGACCTGGTAATGAATTGAATACATTACTGGTTTGAAAAGGGGTCCAACTGGTAAAAATGTGAAAAATATTATTCCAGTCTAAAATCGAATACTCATAAGGGGGTACCCCGCCCTGGGGGTTAAAAGTAATTTCACCGCTTCCATCACCAAAACAGGGATGAACAGGACTTGTAGTGGTGCTACCCTGCTCAATGGCCGTATAAACTAAATGAAAATTCCAGAAATAATTGCCTCCGTCGTCCAATGACCGTACAGCCGTATCAGGGATGTTCTGAGGATTAGCTGAGTGTATATAAAGCAGTTCTATGTAATCCAGGGTCAGTACTGAATCAGAATTAAAGTAAGCCGGGGTATTGGCTGAGGTTGAACGGATGAGGGTATGCCCGCAATAGATATTCCCCAGCA
>JAPLDE010000222.1 GCA_026391855.1 Bacteroidota bacterium
ATAAATTCGATGATTTTTACATTTACATATTTGCCATTGGTGGCCATTATGAATCTATGCAACGATAACTGAAGAATAAAACCATTAACCCTGTAACTTCTTCAATTCATAACCTTCATAACCTCCATAACCTCCATAACCTTCATAACCTCCATAACCTCCATAACTTTAATAACCAATGTCTTTACTGATCACCTCCCCGACCAACCCCAAAGTCAAGAGCCTCATCAAGTTAGGTAAGGGCCGGGGCAAAGATCGTAAGGAACTCTTTGTATTTGAAGGTGTTAAAGAGATTGAACTGGCGTTGAAGGCCGGGATTGAGATCCATTCTTTTTTCTATTGCCGGGATATTGTGGAGGCGGAAGTTTTAGATGGATTCATTGATCCTGAGGTAGCTTATGAAATTGCTCCGGCCATCTTTTCCAAAGTTGCGTACCGTGAATCAACAGGAGGCATGTTAGTGGTCGGCCGGTCGAAATACCTTGGTCTGGAGGAAGTTAAGCTGGGCAGGATTCCATTGGTACTGGTGCTTGAATCGGTGGAGAAACCGGGAAACCTGGGTGGTATTTTACGTACAGCCGATGCAGCGGGGGTAGATGCCGTCCTGCTTTGCGATCCGCTGACCGACCTTTTTAACCCCAACATCATCCGTTCCAGCCTCGGGACTATCTTTACTGTTCAGGTTGTTACCTGTGCTTCAGAGGAGGCCATACAATGGCTCAGGCAAAAAGGGATCAGGATCTGCTCGACTGACCTGAATACCGATTATTATTATCACCAGGTTGACTATACAGCGCCAACGGCAATTGTCATGGGTACCGAGCATGATGGTCTGAGTCAGAGATGGCTTTCTGTGGCCGACCAGAAAATTAAAATCCCGATGCTGGGTGTCATTGATTCACTGAATGTTTCGACTTCAGCGGCAATATTGGTGTTTGAAGCGAAGAGACAGCGGAATAGTTAGTAGTCAATTGCTTGGTAATGAAAGTATTAAGACACGAAGCGATAAGGTGGAACACGCTTGAAAACGATGGGACACGCTGAAGCATGTCAAACAATAATGAGATTTTCCTGGCATTTAATCGAGTCTTGTAATGGATTTTTTTTTACGGTTACAATCTAAACCCGCAATATTTTTCAACATTGATGAAAATAATGCCTTATATTTGTAGTAATTGAAAAAATTGTCGTTTTATGTTCATAAAAAGAGGTATTTATTTAGATCAGATTGAAAGTGGGTTTAAATTTAACCCTATTGTAATCCTCACTGGGGCAAGGCAAGTTGGGAAGACAAGCCTGATGAACCTGTTTGAGTTTCCCGGCAAAAAGTTGTTTATGCTTCTGTAACGTTAAAATTATTGGCTGATCATTACCCAAAATTGAAAATTCTATGCAGCGGAAGTTCAAGTATTGATATTGAACAATCAGTTGAAGAATCTTTGGCTGGCAGGGTAAGGTTCATTCCTATTTATCCATTATCTTTTCCTGAATATCTCATGTTTGTTGACTTACAACTGGCTTCTGTCTACGAAAGCTATTCAATAGATGATAGTACCATATTATATGACAGACAGTTACAGCAATACATGAAGGATTATATTATTTTTGGCGGACTTCCAAAGCCAGCTATGGCGAATGATTTCCAGGAAAAAATTGCTCTTCTTCAAGATATATATCAGACTTACCTTTTGCGTGATGTACGAATGTATGTGAGAAATGAAGACACAGTAGGATTTAATAAATTGCTCCGGCTTCTGGCAGCGCAAATGGGATCGGAGGTAAATATTAATGAACTTTCAATTTCCACAGGACTTCCGTACAAGAAGTGCGAAGAATATCTATATCTGCTTGAACAAATGTATATTATAAAGAGAATTGAGCCATTTTTGAGCAACAAACGCAAAGAAATTACTAAAATGCGGAAGGTTTATTTTTTTGACAATGGAATCAGAAACGTGATTTACAACAGCTTTAATGAACTTGATTTTCGCTTGGATAATGGCGCCCTGTTTGAAAATTATACTGTGATGCAAATCCTCCCTTACATGGGAAGAAATGCGAACCTGAACTTTTACAGAACAAGGGATGGCCTGGAAGTTGATTTCCTTATGTCGCAAGCTGGAAAAATCATACCCATTGAGGTAAAATACCAGTCTTTTTCTATCGCCAAAAATATCAGGACATTTTCTGTTTTTGAAACCATTCAGTCGTTTGAAGAAGCACTGCTGGTTAACCTGGATTTGAACAGGAAGAAAGGAAAAACAAGGTATATCTCAGGTTCTGTTTTTCCAAAATATTTTATGTCTTTATAAAAAATAGCCATATGAAAGCAAAATCGTCTATTCTTTTTTGTATCATCCTGGGTTACAGTTTGCTCATCTCTATGGTGTTTGCCCAGGTAGGAAATTATTCTTTTACTCCTTTGGCTGATACTTTCGTTGAAGTTTCACTGGGTGATGGCGCTGTTCAACCTCTTATTTCAGGAGGTGACGAGGATGATGGCTGGTATAACAATATATATATCGGTTTTAACTTTGTTTATGAAGGAGCGGTTTTTACCAGCTTGTCGGCCTCGACCAACGGCTTTTTACTGATCGGGGCAAATCTTAGAAGTTCCCAGCCTAACAATAATTTAGCAACTGGCACCCTCAGACCCAAACTAGCTCCTTTGTGGGATGACCTGGCCATTGGCTCTTCGGGCTCTTTCCTGTATCTGACAACCGGCAATATTGGTTCCAGGGTGTTTATGGCCCAATGGCTGGGCATGTACTGGAACTATGATGCCATAGAGGCTTCGATATCGTTTCAGGTGAAACTGTATGAAGGGGACAATATGATTGAGTTCATATACCGGCAGGAATCAGAAACTCCTTTTGCTGCGGGAGCATCTATCGGTCTGGCTGGAATGGGGATGGGACCGGGGAACTTTATCTCACTAAATAGTAGCGGGAATAATCCGCAAGCCAGTAATTTTCTGGAAACTCCAAATATAAGCACGCGGCCGACTTCCGGGCAGGTATACCGGTTTTATCTTCCCGGAGCAGTACCCGCTTGTGCCATTTCTCCTGCCCCTGCTGACGGGATTACCACCATGCCAGCCTTACTGAGCTGGAGCGATGGGGGAGGGGGAACGCTTGGATACAAGGTTTACCTTGGGACTGTTAATCCGCCAACCACCCTGGTACAGAACAATTCCAGCCTCAGCTATTTGCTTTCCGGGCTGACTTCAAACACACACTATTATTGGAAGATAGTCCCTTATAACGGAGCAGGAGAGGTTACCGGATGCCCCATCTGGAGTTTTATCACTCCTATCCCGTTGTTTTCCATCTCCGGCCAGGTGGAATACAGCAATACCATTTCCACCCCCATGGACTATACTATTGTTCAGTTAAGACAAGATACATCATTACTATCTGAAACACAGACGAATAGCAATGGGTCTTTTCAATTCATCAATTTACCCGAAGGTGATTACCATTTGACGACCCAATGCAATAAGCCCTGGGGTGGGGTGAACAGTATCGATGCTCTGCTAATCTTAAAGTATTTCGTGGGATTAACTGTTCTGGAAGGATTAAGCTTACAGGTTGCTGATGTAAATAATACCATCAATGTTAATTCAAGCGATGCCTTGCTAGCCTGCTCGCGATTTGCCGGTTTAGTGAGCAGTTTTGCTGCCGGTGACTGGAAGTTTACTCAACCTGTTGTAACCCTGGCCGGCAGCAATGCAACCAATCTTACGATTAAAGGCCTTGCTGTTGGTGATGTTAATGGAAGTTACAAACCGCCGGCCTGTCCCGAGGTAACCTTTTCCAACGCTGGTCCCGATCAGTTAAGCCTTTTTGATACGGTTGCAATATTGGCTGCGAATGTCCCGGGTTTGGGTGAAGCTGGGACCTGGAGTATAGTTGAAGGTTCCGGGGGGAGTTTCTCAGATATTCATTACCCTGTATCCACCTTTTGGGGTACTGAAGGGAATTCCTATACTCTCAAATGGACAATGTCCAATTACTGCAATAACAATTCTGATATGGTGATAATCCACTTTGGTGGTCCGGGGAATCTCTGTCCCGGCATACCTTCCTTTACCTATAGCGGGCAGGTGTACCATACGGTACTGATTGGGACTCAGTGCTGGATGAGAGAGAATATGAATATTGGGATGATGGTGAATAGTGTTTATACTACATCAGATCACTCTGAATGTAGTAATAATGGAATTATTGAAAAGTATTGTTATAATAACGACCCGGATTATTGTTCAATATTTGGGGGGTTATACGACTGGAATGAGATGATGCTTTACACTACTTCACCGGGTACCCAAGGCATATGTCCGATTGGCTGGCATATACCGACTGATGAGGAATGGTGTGAATTAACAACTTACATTGATCCAACAATAAACTGTAATATATGGGGATGGAATGGAACAGACTGTGGTGGTAAGATGAAAGAAACCGGTTTTATCCATTGGACCGGTCCTAATACCGGAACAACCAACGAAAGTGGATTCACTGGTTTTGGGGCGGGTTATCGTTACAATAACGGTGATTTCGACTATGCCAACACTTTTACTGTTTTCTGGTCTTCTTCAGATTACTCATTATCAGAAGGAGTCAGCCGGTACTTGTATTGTAATTATGCTAACCTGAACCGGAATTATCATTCTAAGGTTCACGGGTTTTCGGTTCGTTGCGTTAAGAATGAATAATTCCCAGTTGTCCTCTTCATACTGCTTATCGCCATCTTCTTTATCGCGGTCATGGAAATCCCTGAACAACCAATCGAATCCATGCTTCTACATGTTGTCCTGCAATGACTAGTGCGGATATTGCGGGATGTCATCTGAAAGAAATCACCCGGATGTCATCTAAAGGCTTATACCGGGATGTCATCTTCAGGCATTCATTTGGATGTCATCCAAAATGCCCTTCAACCTTTCGGTTTTCAGCTTGAGTATCGATGTTGTAAATGCCTGCTTACTGATTAATGTTTACCACAAACTGCCTGCAACTGCCAGCTGCCTTCTGCCAACTGCCAACTGCCTAACACCTACAGCTTACTGCTTACTTTTTTATCACGGTCGGGGAAGTCCCTCAACAACCAGTAGATACCAAATTTCAACGCGGCATCCTGCATGGGGTAGTGCGGGATCAGGTAATAGTCGTAAGCGCCGAGTTTGCTGTTGAAATGCTGGTATTTCAGGAAGATCCTGGCCCGGCTGACGGTCATGCGGATGAAAATATCAGCATAAACCTGTTCTTTTATTTTAGTATCGTTTTGCAGATAGAAACTCCGGGTTACTGGCATGTAGGCATCTGCATAATATGAGCTCTGGTAATACAGGTCAATACCTGGTTGAATGAGCAAGGCACCTTTAAAGATATTGAAATCAAAATACAATGAATGCCTTGTGATCCATTCCGGAAGTCTGAGCAGCTCTTCTTTATTGACCTTTTGGTAATCAACGCGATTGTCAAAGACAATCTTCCACATTCTGAAGGATTTTTGCAAAAATGCCTGTGATACCTGGATATTGTCAGTTATCTGCCAGGGTGCTGAAGTATTGGGCAGGTTAATGATATGGTGTTGCAGCCTGGTTTGAGTTAATCCTGCCTGGAAACCCCAAAGATGAACAATAAGACCCTGGGACTGGATTTTTTCAGAAATAAAACGGTTATCCCAGTTCAACAGATTGGACCGGTAATGTTGTTGAGTCCAGGCCGGAGAATAATCACCTCGTTTTAGCCACCATTCAATGAAAGGAGAAGAGATTGGTTTCTTTCCAAACTTCTTACTGATCCTGAGTTCAACTTCCTGATCTTCTTTTTTATACCCGCTTAAACATTTTTCAACTGTAAGCATGGTTTCAATGGCTAATGGCAGCTTCATTATCAATCCGGCATTGGGTGAAATCTGGTAATATTCAGCTGTCAGATCCCCGTTCCTGAGCCAGATATACTCATGTCGAAGGCCTAAAGAATAGGAAAAAATGAAAGAATCCGGTTCAGGAGTATTGAGAGAGAAATTGTTTGTAAACCGGTGGATCAGCATCAAGTCCTGGGTATCAGTACTATCCAGGGGATAAAAAGGATAGAAGGAATTATAAGGGTTAGGTTCCTCGTATACGTAGGAGATCTCCGAATAATTCAGGGAGTGGGTCAGGACAACGGGCAGGAAGTTGAATAAAGCCCTTTCTTTAAGGAGGGAATCGGGAAGCAGTTTAATTTGCTGCCATCCTGTTACTGAAGTTTCGCGAATCCTGGTCTGGGCATTGGCAAGGTTAACCGGGATTACCTTACGGTCGGGTTCGGTATTGTTCTCGAAATAAGAATCCAGGACAAGCCCGCCGTTTTCCTGCAGTTTGATAATATTCTGGCAGAATGCGGCAGAGGCCTGGTAACGGTCATTTTTCGGCTTAAACTGCAGGGTAAAGGCCAGGTTGGAGATATCCGACTTCTGGCGGTAATAACCACCCGGAGAATTGATGATCCTGAGGCAGGCTCCGGCGGTAAAAAATTTGCCAATATTCTGAGAATGAGTAAGGTCGAGTAACTGTTCTTTTTTTGCCCCCATCATGTAATGAACATCGCTGAAGGGAAAGAATTGCCTGTAATATTTCAACTTGTCCGGGTTAAACCGGTAAACATCCAAGGAATTAACACCAGCGTCGAAGCCAGCAGGGTGGAAAGGGTTGAAAATAAGGTTATTAACGGGTCTCCCAATGTTACCCTGGCTTGCAAAGGCCTGGTAATGAGACGTTGCAGGGTCATAATGTTCAACATCAGGAAGGAGGGTATCGTAGGGTAAGTTATTAACAGGATCAAGGGTATTGTTGTTTTGAAGAGACCAGAAGATGAGGGTAGAGTCGTAAGGGATTGGCTTCAGGTTTTGGCTGAAGCAAACGAAGGTAATTGATGAAAGCAGGAGAAATGGGAAGAGAAATGCTCTGATTATGTTCATTCTATAGAGGAATGGGGGATCAAAGGTATGGAAATGCGGGGGAATAGGGCAAAAAAAAACCCCGGGATTAACCGGGGCTTTCAATAAAAGATGGCGACGACATACTCTCCCACAAAAACTGCAGTACCATCTGCGCTGGTAGGCTTAACTTCTCTGTTCGGAATGGGAAGAGGTGGACACTACCGCTATAGTCACCACGAGATCTTAAATATTATAAAAGAACGAATTGACTACTCAGAAGAAAGCATATTAAGAATGTTATTGATGTAAGTTTAAAGTCTACGGGTAATTAGTACTGCTTGGCTTTGACATTACTGTCTTTACACCTGCAGCCTATCAACGTCCTAGTCTTGAACGACCCTTAAAAGAAGC
>JAPLDE010000136.1 GCA_026391855.1 Bacteroidota bacterium
TGCATTCGCTTTGCCACTTCCATCCACATCGGCAGCAATTAACCGGATTCCTGTCAGGGTATCCATGCCGACAAAGTGCTTGCAGATGATCAGGGCGTCAAGTGAATTGAGCCCGCCTATCGGTTTTGAGCATTTTATTCCTATATGGTATTCCCCCGGCATAGTGGTAAAGCTGAACTCCCCGTTTACATTGGTGAGCGTGGAATCCAGCAGGGAATTATTCACAGTTTTAAGATATACCTTGATGTTGCCTAAAGGAGATGAAGCAATGTTATCATAGAGTACCTTACCAGAGAGTACCTGTGGAAGGATGATTCTGTTCAGTGTAAAGATGAACGAAAAATAATCATTGTCTGCAAAGATCGTTTCTTCAATGGTTTGATAGCCTGGTTTAGAGATGCTTACAGAATAATTACCGAAAAACACATCAGCCATCAACACCAAACCTGAAATATTAGTGATCCGGTTGAATGACTGGCTGTAAAGGGTATCTAATCCATGCATGGTAAAAGTTACGCTATCATAGGCATCCGTATCTTCCAGCTGGCATAACAGTAAAACATCGACAAACCTTTCAATATCAATGATATTGGAATAAACTGAGTCGCTGTTTCCGTTGAAATAAACGGCCTGAATGGCATATTGGCAGGATTCATCAGGTTCAGAAAACAAATTATCGGTATAAAAGGAGGAGACGATAGTATCGGTAACCAGTATGAAGTTCTGATCATCGGCTTTCCGGTAAAGGTTAAAGTGTTGAAATCCGGCTGAATTTTGTCCCTGCCAGGAAAGGTTCACTTTAAAGGATTGATCCAGAGATGCCTTCAGAGCCCGGGGAGCCAGGCAGTAGCTCAAAGACGGGCTGTTTCCCAGCGCGCTTCTGTTTTGATTCTCATCTTCGGCTTTTACTGCAAACCAAAGAGTATCGTGCGCCTGAATTCCGGACAGTGTATCAAATGCCAATACCAGTGAATCTGTTTCTCCCGGAAGGGCAGGATAAGGATATTGAAGAATTCGGTTCGATGTCAGGTAATTTGTATCGTTATTAATGGTTGAAAAAGCATACCGGATGTCATATTTATAGGCTTTCCCGGTGGTATCGTCATTTCCTGTCGCCGTCCATTTCAGCTTAAGCTGGTTATCCCCTGTGTATTCGACCCGCAAATCGGTGATCGTTCCGGGAGATATAATATCAGAGGGTTGAGGAAGACTGTCATACCTGGCCATGGTTATGTAGGTTTGGCCATTGTATGTATAGGTTAATTTAAGTGAATCTCCGTTTGATACAGGCAAGGCTGTATTTTTAGCGAAAGACAGGTCGAATTTGCCAATGTACTCAAATTCATCCACTTTTCTGCAGCTTACATCAACAGAATCACCCGTATTAATATTGGTTACTGTTGCCCAGATACCGGAGGCTACCGACCGGTAATTCCAGATTTTAACAAATTTATTGTCATTTTCATACAGGTTCAGGGAGCTGAAAGAAAGACTGACTTCTGCCTGTTGCTGTGTATATACAACTGTCTGAATATGAGCAGTATCTGAGTCAATACCATCCGAA
>JAPLDE010000182.1 GCA_026391855.1 Bacteroidota bacterium
ATGAATATGATCATGTGGACGGCATCCTGATCGTTGACCACCTGAGTAACCTTCGTAAAGTGCTGGTTAAGCGGAAACTGAAAGAGATCACCCTTGGTGAGGTGAAGGTTGCTTACCGCATGATCTTCCCGGCCCTGAAGAAAAAATCAACAGTAAGGAGTTGATAATTAGGTAATTGTGTTGCCAATTTGAATCAGAACGATATGGGGCTAAAAGCTTTATCATTGGTGATTACAGCACTCTTACCCGTCGCTTTTATCACAAACAAACCCTGGCGGTAAGCGTATTTATCAGCCTCTTCGAATACCTTCAGATAAGCGACAGCACCATATGCCTTATAGTCCTTATATTCCTTAAAAACCTTACGGAAAAGGGAAAGTTTCTCCATAAACCATTTGACATCCTCTACCCTGAGGTTGGTTTTCACTTCTATCACTACCACTTCATCTGAATTTACAGCAACAATATCATACTCCCACTCTTTTCCTTCATAGTGAAATTTCGCGTTTGTCAAAGTGCGTTCTAAGATAATGTTCCTGTCTTTCAGCAGGTTAATTAAATCCCCTTCCACCAGGGATTCTACAAATTTGCCCCATTGACTCGAAAAAAAACCTTCGAGTTTAGAAAATTTTTTGTCTGTCTCCTTGAACTGCTCGGCAGTTTCCTGAAACATTTGCCAGACCTTCTCAAAAGTCAGGCCTTCACCGGTTTTTGGTGTTTCCATTCCCATAAATCATTAACATTTACAAAGATACAACAATAAGGTCAGTTGAGCCAAACACACGTTAGCTCCTCCTTTTATTATATAGATGCATCTGACCCCTCAAAGTGGAAAAATGTGGAGCAATTTTTTTCTATTGAGGTCAATATCCTATTTTTGCAAACTGTTTAATCAATTAGCAATTAACAATTAATAATTGTCAATTGTCAATTGTCAATTGTCAATTATCAATTGTCACTTAGCCAACAAATTATGAATAAACAACTTTCAATATTAATCCTTCTTTCAATGGGCATTATTGTGGCCTGTGGACCATCGATGCAAAAAAGGAGTCAGAAGATAGCGGAAATGGAAAAGGCCCTGGTTGATCCGGGGACGGGGATGATCAACAAGCCTAAAGCAAAAGCATTAATTGCTGAGTATGAAAGCTTTGTGAAAGATTTTCCGAAGGACACCATTTCGCCTGCTTACCTGCTGAAAGGGGCTGAGATACAATTGCAGGCTGCTACCCCTCAGGAAGCTATCGCCACGCTTGACAGGATCATGAACAATTACCCGGAGTTCAGGAAAGTCGCGCACTGCCTGTTTCTCAAGGGTTTTATTTATGAAAACAACCTGGGTGATCTGGAAAATGCCAAATCCTGCTATCTGGAATTTCTTCGCAAGTACCCCAGGGATGATTTTGCCGATGATGCACAGGCCATGCTGAACAACCTGGGAAAATCTCCGGATGAACTGATCAGGGAATTTGAGGCCAAAGCAGAGGCAAAGAAGGCTGAAACCGGGGCACACTAAGCTTTTTGCCGGAATTCCCTGTCAAGCACCTCGCTGAGTTCTTTCCGGGTCAGGCCCTTATGTAAGGTACCCCCGACACAAACTGAGATCCGGCCGGTTTGTTCTGAAACGACGATGGCCACCGCATCGGTCTGCTCCGTTATTCCTACGGCAGCGCGATGCCGCAACCCCATGTCTGCCGATAACTGGGTGGTATCCGATACCGGTAAGATACAACGGGCGGCTTTGATCCGGTTTTCCAGGATGATGACAGCTCCGTCGTGCAGCGGGCTGTTCTTGAAAAAGATATTTTCCAGCAGCTGGGAGGATATCCGTCCATCGATCACTTCGCCGGTCGCCACAAAAGTCTGGAGTTCATTCCTTCGGGCTATGATGATGATAGCACCGGTATATTGCTGAGCCATTCTTTCGCAGGCTATTATGATCGGGTCAAGGTCGATCTGTGCCAGGTTACCTAAGCGGCGTTCCAAGTAAAAACAGGAATTTCCTTATTTCCGGCTGGAAGACGACAATCAGGGCGATGAAACCCACGCTGATAAAGGCCCCCAGTATTTCACTCAGCAGCTCCATATGCATAGCCCTTACTCCTTTCCATACGATATAGAATGAAATAATGCCCAGGAAGATATTGATGGCGCCGGTGCCTTTGATCAGGTTGTAAAACTGGTACAGCAATATAGCTACCAATAGGATGTCAATGACATCTATCAGCTTGATTTTCAGCAGATCATTAAGAAATAACAGTATCATTTCAGAAATATTAATTATAAAGGACCGGGGTTCAGACAGAATGGATCTTCTCGATAAGTGTGACCACCTCACGGGCTTCTTTTACATCGTGTACCCTTAGTATGCTTGCTCCTTTCATCAGGGCAATGGTGTTGAGTACCGTAGTTCCGTTGAGACAGCCGGAGGCATCCTGTTTCAGCACATTCTGTATCATCGATTTCCTTGACAGTCCGGCCATGACCGGCAATTCAAAGATCAGGAATTCTTCCAGGTTTTTGATGATCTGGTAGTTATGTTCAACCGATTTTCCGAACCCGAAACCGGGGTCAAGGATAATATCGTGGATGCCCAGTTCATGCAGTTCACTTAGTTTTCGGGCAAAGTAATCGATGATCTCTTTTACTACATCCTTATAATATGGGTTGTCCTGCATGGTAGCCGGTGTTCCGAGCATATGCGACAGCACATAGGGAACCTGGAGCCTGGCAATGGTGGGCAGGAGCTTAACATCGAGGCCGCCGCCCGACACATCGTTTATCAGGCAGGCCCCTGAAGCAACGGCTGCTTCAGCCGCCTGCGAACGATAAGTGTCGGCCGAAAAAAAAGTATCGGGAAAAGCTTTCCTGAGCCTGGGCAGCGCATATTCAAAACGGGAGATCTCTTCTTCCGGGGTGATTTCTACTGCACCCGGGCGTGTGGATACAGCACCCACATCTATAATATCAATATATGGCAGCATCTTTTCCACTGAGGAAAGGAACCATTCCGGACCGGCTGCCTCCCTAACGGGAACATAAAAAGATTCAGGACTGAGATTTAACACTCCCATTACCAGGGGTTTATCAATGAAGAGCAGTTTTTCACCCAATCTCAGGCTTGTCTTTTTCGAAAATATACTACTTTTAACCGTGGATTTCTGCAAAACAGTTGATTTTAATAATTTAATACTGAGTACATTATCAGGACTTCTTTGACGTAACTTTTACCGCTGCCAAAAATCCCGGACAAAGATAATCTGCTTTTCTTAACCTTTCTACATGGAAAAAACCAACCAGGCCTTCGATGAGGTAATTACATACTGCCGGGCGATCTATCAGGCTAAAATGAAGGATTACGGGGCTTCCTGGAGGGTTCTCAGACCTTCGTCGCTGACGGACCAGATCTATATTAAAGCACAGCGGATCAGGAGCATACAGGAAAAAGGCGTGCAAAAGATAGAAGAAGGCATCAAGCCTGAATTTGCCGGGATTGTAAATTATTCCATTATTGCCCTCATCCAGCTTGAAAAGGGCTGGAGTGATGGTTATATGCCTGATAATGAAGAAGCTGGACATTGGTATTCAGAGCAGGCTAACCTGGCCAAACGATTGATGCTTGACAAAAATCATGATTATGGTGAAGCCTGGAGAAACATGAGGATCAGTTCGCTGGCCGATATTGTATTGATGAAACTGATGAGGATTAAACAGATAGAGGACAGGGATGGCAGGACTTTTGTTTCGGAAGGAGTAGAGGCCAACTACCTCGATATCATTAACTATTCAGTTTTTGCGCTGATAAAGATTTTTGAGGAAGAAAAAGAAAAGGGGGTATAAATAAACTATCTGATCGTCTTATAAAAATTTGTAAATGATTTAGTTATGAAATTTTTACGCAACTTTTTCAGGATTTTAGTCGGCCTGCTTTTTATTTACTCAGGCTTCGTGAAAGGGGTTGATCCCCTTGGGTTTGGTTATAAACTGGAAGATTATTTTATTGCCTTTGGTACTCAGTGGGCGATACCCCTGGCCCTGACCCTTTCCTTTTTAGTTAATGCCATGGAATTTTCCATCGGAGTGCTGCTGATCCTTAAGGTCAGGCCAAAACTCATGACCTTGCTTGCCCTGTTGATCACAGTGTTCTTTTTCTTCCTTACACTTTATAATGCCATTTTCAATGCAGTTCCCGACTGCGGATGCTTCGGAGATGCTTTAATACTTTCTAACTGGATGACTTTCTATAAAAATGTCGTCCTAATTGTTTTCATCATCTTCCTTTACCAGCAACGCAAAAATTTTACCTCACCATGGACCACTCAAACCAGCCTCGCTTTAATGATAGTTGTTTACATTGGCTTTGCCTGGTTCGAATTATATAACTATCGTAACCTGCCTGTCGTTGAGTTCACCGCCTGGAAGCCCGGTAACCATATGATACCGGAAAACCTTCTTCCGGCTAACTATTATCTTGTTTATCAAAATAAAAAAACCGGTGAAACCAAAGAATTCCTGGCCAAAGATCTTCCCTGGCAGGATTCGGTGTGGATGTCGGAATGGGTCTTTAAAAACCAGCGTATCGATGATCCGAACAAATACCTGGCACCAAATTTTAAAATTATTGACACCATAGGTAATGACCTCACCATCAGTTACATGAAGCAGCCGGGCTACCTGCTTTTACTCGTCAGTGTAAACCTGACCGAGGTTAAGGAAAAACGGTTACTGAAACTCAACGATTTCTATAAAAAACTCTATGAGACCGGGTATACTGTGATCGGGTTGACAGGCTCTACGAAAGAGGATATGATAAACCTCAATCGTAGATACCAGCTGTCGATTCCCTGGTTCTCCTCAGATGATACTGAACTGAAAACCATGGTAAGATCGAACCCCGGGCTGGTGCTGATGAAAGGAGGGGTTTTGGTGAAGAAATGGCATATCCGGAACCTTCCGGATGTGGAGAAGTTTAAAGCGGAGTACCCGTTGGTTGATAAGTAGGCAGTGGGCAGTGGGCAGTAGGCAGTCCAATGTCCATAATCTTTAGTTATAACCTCATAACTCATAACTCATAACTCATAACTCATAACTCATAACTCATAACTCATAACTCATAACTCATAACTCATAACTCATAACTCATAACTCATAACTCATAACTTTTTTAACCTAAAAATTTGGTCCGCTTTTTTACTCACCGGCTTTTTTATGGAATCCTCGTGATGCTTGGCGTGATCTCGGTGGTGTTCTTTCTGTTCAACGTGCTGCCTGGTGATCCGGCAAGAATGATGCTGGGCCAGCGGGCAGATATTGCATCGGTTGAGGCGGTGAACAGGGACCTGGGCCGCGATAAACCGCTGGTGACCCAGTATCTGAACTTTCTGAATGATCTCAGTCCGCTATCTTTCCACAATACCGGGCAAAAGACGAGTTACTGGTATCTCGACAGTACGAAATACAGCCCTTACAGGGTAGTCTGTCAGCTGGGTGACAGCCGCGTGTTGGTTGTTAAAGAACCTTACCTCAGGCGTTCCTACCAGAGTAAACGAAAAGTGAGCGAGATCATCACCACAGCTTTTCCGGCTACCTGTTTGCTGGCTGTGGTTTCAATGGTGTTTGCAGCTTTCCTTGGGATTTTTATTGGCATTGTGGCTGCCGTCCGAAGAAACAGCTGGTTCGACAGGATCTCCATGATACTGGCGGTTTTTGGGATGTCGTTACCTTCCTTCTTTGCGGCCGTCCTGTTCGCATGGATCTTTGCTTTCCTGCTGGCCGACTTTACCGGGTTGAATATGGTAGGCAGCATGTATACGGTGGATGACTTCGGCAGGGGTGAATACCTCTCGCTGAAAAACTTGATCCTGCCTGCTTTTACATTGGGGATCAGGCCATTAGCCATCATTGCGGAACTCACCAGAAGCTCCATGCTGGATGTACTGAGCCAGGATTATATCCGCACTGCCCGTGCCAAAGGACTGAACCAATACCAGGTCATCATGTGGCATGCACTGAGAAATGTGCTTAACCCTGTGGTCACTGCCATTTCCGGCTGGCTGGCATCACTGCTGGCTGGCGCTGTCTTCATCGAATATGTCTTCGATTGGAAAGGACTGGGCGTGGTAATTGTGGAAGCCCTGGAAAAATACGACTTCCCGGTGGTGATGGGTGTGGTTTTGTTCGTTTCCGTATTGCTGGTGGCAATCAATATCCTGGTCGACCTGGCCTACGCCTGGCTCGACCCCAGGGTCAGATTAACGTAATATATTTATCACCTTTATCACCTTAATCATTTCAATCACATTAATCACCTAAAAATAAACGGTATGAGAAAGAAAATCGTGGCAGGCAACTGGAAAATGAACAACAATTTTCACGAGGCGGAAGATCTGTTGATCGAAATTGATGAGATGATGACAGATAACCCGGTGCCCGGTGTGGCCGTGGTGTTGTGTGTCCCTTTCCCTTACCTGGAAATGGCTACCGACATGGCGAAAGAAAGCAACTTCCTGGTAGGGGCACAAAACCTGTACCCGGGAGAGTCCGGAGCGTTTACCGGGGAAATTTCAGCGCCCATGCTGGCCTCTCTCGAAACAGATGTATGTATAATAGGCCATTCGGAACGAAGGAAGTATTTCCATGAAGACAATGCCCTTTTGGCTGAGAAGGTAAAGTCAGCGTTGAAATACGAGATCATCCCTATTTTCTGTTGCGGTGAGACCCTGGCTGAAAGAGAAAAAGGCATTCATAAGGAAGTTGTTGAAAATCAACTGAAAGAGTCTCTTTTCCACCTTAATCCCGACGGTTTTTCAAATGTAGTGATCGCTTACGAACCGGTCTGGGCCATTGGCACCGGAGTGAATGCAACCCCGGAACAGGCCCAGGAGATGCATTCCTTTATCCGCTATATCGTTGCAAAAAAGTATGGCGAACCCTTAGCCGGGGAAACATCCATTCTTTATGGCGGATCCTGTAATTCAGCCAATGCAGGCGTCCTATTCGCCCAACCCGATGTCGACGGCGGACTGATAGGGGGTGCTTCCCTGAAGGCAGAAGAATTCTGGAAAATCGTTCAGTCGTTCGATAATCCATGAGCTATTTCCGGGTTACACTGAGTTATGACCGTCTTACCCTGGATGAAGGGTTGATTACCGCCCTGCTGATGGAGAAGGGTTTCGATTCTTTTGAAGATACTGAGGATGGGGTAATTGCTTATATTCCTGATAATGAATGGAATAGAAATAAGTTTGAGGCATGGCTGGCGAATCGCTTTCAAGACGGGGTTACCCTTATTTCATGCGAACCATTGATGGAAAAAAACTGGAACGAGGTTTGGGAGAGTAACTTTTCACCGGTAACCATTGCCGGTCTTTGCCTGGTCAGGGCACCGTTTCATCCTCCGGATCCGGCTTACCCGCTTGAAATAGTGATAGAACCAAAGATGTCATTTGGCACGGCTCACCATGAAACCACCTCCCTGGTTATGGAATTGATGCTTGGGTTGGATATGAAGGGACAACGTTTACTGGATATGGGCTGCGGGACCGGGATACTGGCTATACTGGCCGTCAAACTGGGTGCAGATTCCGTTCTTGCCATCGACAACGACTACTGGGCCTTTGAAAATTCGAAGGAGAATATTATCCGGAATCAGGTGGATAACCGGGTGACGGTCGTGCTGGGTGATGCAAAAACCATAACCGGTCGGCATTTTCAACTGATCATTGCCAATATCAACAGAAATATTCTTCTTACTGATATGAAGATATACGGAAGTTGCCTGGAAAAGGGCGGATCCCTTATCCTGTCCGGCTTTTATGACACCGACATTGCTGCCATTGAGCAGGAAACAGCAAAACAAAAGCTTTCCCTGTTACGTTATCTTGAAAAGAACCATTGGATTGCTGCTGTTTTTATAAAAAATTAATCCGTAAAGGGGTTTGAGTTGATGATACAAAAACTACGTCCAGGAGTGGTATGGTTGTTACTGTTCATGCTAACCATACCGGCTATTTCACAAAACATACCCAAAAGCCTGTCAACAGATCCTGTGAAATTTCCACAGGAGCTGGGAAATTATTTTGAAGGACTCTACGAAAAAGACAAACGAAAAGAGGCCAGGAACCTCATGGAGCAGTTCATAGCTGACTGGACAGCCGACAAATTTTCTGCCGACCGGCAGGAGAAGATCATGAAAATGGCCAACACCATGCTGAAGTATAAAATGAGGCCTATGCCCCAATTCTTTTTGTATGTTGAGACCCTCCTGGAATTTATTAAAACACAGCCTGATGAGAAAAACTTCAATGCGTGGTTTGCGATACTGGAAAAATCCCTCGATATTTCCTCCAGCCGTAAATTCATTGCCTTTCTGGAAATCTCCAATAGCCTTTTTACTGATAATGTTCTCTTTAAAAGTAGCGCAACAACCTGGAAATCAAGCAGCAGCGATTACCGTTTTGAATATGATTCGGTGCCCAGGGTAGTGTTTACTTCTCTCGATCTGACCTGCCTGGCTAATAATGACAGTACCCGTATCACCGGAACACAGGGGGTTTATTATCCCACTACTTATCAATGGATCGGAAAAGGTGGTGTGGTTACCTGGAAGAAAGCTGGCCTGTCGCCCGACCAGGTTTGGGCCGAGCTTGGCAGGTACAGCCTTGGCGTGAGATTTTCGAGGTATATGGCCGACTCGGTAAAGTTTTACAACAAGGAGTTTTTTGATACGCCCTTGCTGGGCAAACTGGAGGAAAAGGTGCAGGTCGCCATAGGGGAAGATAAGGCAACCTTCCCGCGTTTTACTTCCTATTTTATGCGGTTGCGTATCGAAAATATTTTCAAATATATTGATTATGAGGGTGGTTTCGCCATGCATGGTGCCAGGTTAATGGGCTCGGGGAATGACTTACAGAATGCTTACTTATTTTTTAAGCGGGATGGTAAGGTGTTTATCGAAGTGGCCTCAAAAGCTTATACTATCCGTAAAGACAGGATATCAGCGGCAAGGGCTTCTATCCTGATCAGATGGGAGGGTGATTCCATCTTCCACCCTGGTCTCGAAATGAAGTATATTGATAAAACCCGTGAACTCTCGCTGATCAGGAACGAAGAAGGCATTGCCCAAAGCCCGTATTATGATTCCTACCATAAGCTCGATATGTACTGCGAAGCCGTTTACTGGAAAATGGATGAGCCTAAAATAGACTTTACCGTGATTAAGGGTCCCGGTTCTGAAGGAAGGGCTTCCTTTGAATCGGCCAATTACTACCGCGAATCCCGTTACCTTAAACTCCAGGGAATTGATGAAGTCAACCCGCTTGACGAGGTTGCCGCTTATGCCAGGAAATACAATACAAGGGAGATCACCCTGGTTGAAATGGTCAACTACATTAAAAGACCTCCTGAGCAGGTAAAAGCCACACTGATCAGGCTGGCTACCCGGGGATTTCTTTTGTATGACCTTGATAATGATGTGATTAAAATCAAGGACCGGCTTTTCGATTACCTGAACGCCAACAGGAAAAGGATAGATTACGATGTGATCCAGTTCAACTCAATGATTACGGCTCAGCCTAACGCCACCCTCAGCCTGCTGAATTTCGACCTGAAGCTCCGCGGGGTTCATGATGTATTTCTCAGCGACTCTCAGCGGGTATATATTTATCCCGTCAACCAGGAAATTATTGTTAAAAAGAACAGGGACTTCCTTTTCACAGGGAGGGTCCATGCCGGCAAATTCGACTATTTTGCCCAGGACTGCTCATTTGAATATGCCAAATTCCAGATCAATATGCCGGATATTGACTCGATGAGTTTTAAGGTGCCTTCCAGGGAAAAGAACAGTTATGGTGAAACGCCAGACATCAGGGTAAAATCGGTACTTTGTAAACTCAGCGGCGACATTCTCATCGACCATCCAAACAACAAATCAGGCGTATCGGTCTACCCTGGTTATCCTATATTTAACAGCAAAACTGACTCTTATGTCTATTACGACCGCTATTATATACAAAGGGGGGTATACCGGCGCGATAAGTTCTTTTTCCATGTGTATCCTTTTTCCATTTCCAATCTGGATGATTTCAAGACCGATGATATAAAATTTGACGGATACCTTGTATCAGGAGGCATTTTCCCTGACATTGAAGAACCCCTCAGGGTCCAGCCGGATTATTCTCTAGGGTTCACGAAACCGGCACCTCCGTTGGGATTGCCGGTGTATGGCGGGGTAGGGACCTTTCTCAACAAGATTGATCTGAGTAACCGCGGCCTGAAAGGGGACGGGACCTTAAAATACCTGGTCTCCACTTCCATTTCCAATGATTTTAATTTTTATCCTGATTCTGTAAATGCTGATTTACAACAATTTACTTTACTTGAGCAAAAATCGGGCGTCGAATACCCTCCTGTTAAAGCCGAAGATGCCTATGAACACTGGATGCCGTATAAAGATATCCTCAATATTTACTCCAGGCAGAAGCTTATTGAGTTGTATGCAGGGCAATCGAAACTGAAAGGGGTACTGGCGCTTACGCCTGCTTCACTGACGGGAGCCGGCACGGTAGCCGTTGCCGACGCTGAAATGGATGCAGAACTGTTCCGGTTTAAAAACAAAGTCTTCGATTCGGATACAGCAGATTTTCGTCTCAGGACCTTTGACCTGAAACAACTGGCTTTTTCTACCCACAATTACAAGTCTCATATCGATTTCACCGAGCGAAAGGGTGATTTTAAATCAAATGGAGGCGGTTCCAAGGTTGATTTCCCTCTAAACCAGTACATCTGTTTTATGGATGAGTTTGAATGGTTTATGGATAAAGAGGAAATC
Organism: Bacteroidota bacterium; assembly: GCA_026391855.1. Classification (GTDB taxonomy): domain Bacteria; phylum Bacteroidota; class Bacteroidia; order Bacteroidales; family CAIXZF01; genus JAKLIX01. The sequence continues at coordinate 10,829 of JAPLDE010000182.1, forward strand.
GCACTGAGCAATACCCGGACCACGGCAATTCCGACTTCCGATAAAGGTAATATCAGGGAACTGGTGGATATTGACATCAGTGGTTCCGAATTCGTATCTGTCCATCCGAAACAGGACTCACTCAGGTTTCTCTCGCCAAAAGCAAGGTATAACCTGAGGGATAACATTATTTATGCCGAGCAGGTCAGCTTTATGAGGGTGGCCGATGCCGCAATATTTCCTAACAAAGGATTTGTGACCATTTTCAAGGAGGCTAAGATGAAACCTTTGGAAAATGCTAAGATCCTGGCTAACGTAACAACAAAGTACCATGAAGTTGACAGTGCGACGGTTTATATCTATTCCCGGAAAAATTATTCAGGTTCAGGTTTTTATAATTATATTGATGATAAACAACGGAAACACCCTATTTTCCTCCACCGCGTAACTGTTGATTCCACCTTCCAGACCAATGGTTTTGCCACCATAAAGGATTCTGCCGTTCTGGCGCTTAACGATCATTTCGATTTTATAGGAGATATCAAGATAGTGGCCAGTAAGGAATTCTTAAAATTCAAAGGCGGGTATAGGATTAAACATGATTGTGATACCCTTCGCAGGGCCTGGGTGAGGTTCCAGGAAGACATCAACCCGGCGGAGATTTATCTTCCTGTTGCTGAAGATCTTAGGGATCTCAGCAATAAAGCACTCTATTCGGCTATGGGTTTTTCGCAGAAGAGCAACCACATATATTCTGCCTTCCTGAGCCGCAAAGAGAATTTCACCGATCAGGACCTGGTCGGGGCAAAAGGTTGGATCTATTATTCCGAAACCAATAATGAATACCAGAGCGGTAGTAAGGAAAAAATTAAAACACCTTTATTACCAGGAAGTTATCTTAGTTTAAATACCAAAAACTGTGTGATGCACGGTGAAGGTCCTGTAAATATGGGTACAGTTTTTGGCCAGTTGAAAATGAAGAGTTTTGGATCGGTCGATTATTTTATGATCCCTGATTCTGCCAGTTTCGACCTGGTGATGTCAATCGATTTCTTCTTTGCCGACGACGCCATGAAAATGCTTGTCCAGTCGTTGAAGGAAGCCAACCTGATGGCTGCTGATCTTTCCAAGGACAAGTACAAGCGGGCCCTGGGTGAAATACTCGGTATGAAAGAGGCCGACGGACTGATCTCCGAGATCAGTCTGTATGGAAACATGAGAAGGATACCATCGGAGTTGAACCAGACCCTTATCTTTTCAGATATTATGTTTAAATGGAACCCTGCTTCCAATTCCTTCGTTTCACAGGGACCGATCGGTATCGGCAACATGGAAAAAAACCAGATCAACAAATTTGTTAAAGGCTATGTAGAGATTACCAAGAAAAGAAGC
>JAPLDE010000031.1:0-2785 GCA_026391855.1 Bacteroidota bacterium
TCTGCCTTCTTTTCTGCATTCAGATAACTGGTTGTAAACTGAAGCGCAACCATAGCCAACAAATCCTGTCTATCCTTAAAGGCATAATTGCCTGAATACTCACGGATCTTTTGTTCAATTACCGCCACTGCCTTTTTAACTATCTCTTCTTCGTTTTTTCCGATCGTTAAACGGTATGGCCTGTCAGCAATAAGTACAGATATACTAAGCTCGTCCTCCATTGGTCAGTTTCCTCATCATCCATTTCAGGAATTCATCATTCCTATACAATAATCTATTTCCCGCAAAATCTGGTTGATTCTTTCTTTAGTTTCAACGTTCTCTTTTCCTTTTTCCGATGATTTGGTGAATGATTGATTAACTAATTCTTGTTCTAACTTACTAATAGTCAGATCTTTTTCTTGTATTATTTTTTGAAGTTCAACAATTTTTTCCTGCAGATCCCTTATCTCCCTCTTATCTCCTTCTTTTTGGGTAAGTAGTTGAATGATTTTCTCTTCAACACTGGAAATCAATTCAATATCAAGTGTCATTCAAACTATTAAATAAGGTTCTGCCACTATGCAAATATAGGCAGTTATCGGAGCCAATGCAAATACAAAAAGAAATTCGGACAGAAAGTTCCATTTTGGTAAATTTTTTCATCTATATGGTAAAACCTAATCATCATGACTGAAGAATTTATTCATTACCTCTGGCGGTTTCAATTGATTAAACTGCCTTTAAAGACGGTTTACGGAGAAGAGGTTGCCGTATTGCATACCGGTCAGTTAAATACGGATGCAGGGCCTGATTTCCTGGATGCCAGGATAAGGATTGATAACACCCTGTGGGCAGGGGATGTTGAGTTGCATGTGAAGTCGTCGGATTGGCATCATCACGGTCATTCCGACGACAGAAGCTACGACGGGGTGATCCTTCATGTTGTCTATCTGCATGACAGTGATGTTGAAAGGCCCGACCGGCAGCTTATCCCCTCCCTTGAGCTGAAAGGAACCTTTGATGAATTGTTGTTTGAGAAATACGAAGGGTTTCTGACCTCCCTGGGCTGGATCCCTTGTGAGCGAAGTCTGACCGGTGTCCATCCCGGACGCTGGCAACCCTGGCTGTATCATCTGGCTACAGAAAGAATTGGCAGAAGATCGCTATGGATCGACAGGCTGTTCACCTCAAATAACGGCCATGCGGAACTAACACTGTATCATTGCCTGGGTACAGGTTTTGGACAGAAGATCAATACCACTCCTTTCGAATGGCTGGTAAAAAGTGTGGATGTAAAGACCGTTATGCGGCTCCAGGATGACCTTCTTCAACTGGAAGCCTTGTTTTTTGGTCAGGCAGGTTTTTTAGAAGGTTCATTTTCAGAAAATTATCCGCTTGAACTGAAGGAGCAATATTCCTTTTTACAAAGGAAATTTGATCTCAGGCCTTTATTGCCACATGTCTGGAAATTCCTCAGAATGAGACCATCCGGCTTCCCGACCCTAAGAATTGCCCACTGGGCTGTTTTTGTGCACCATCACATTGATAAACTGAACCAGATTCCCCGTATTGAAAAGGGGATTGACCTGTTGCCCTATTTTGAACAGGAAACATCAGCGTACTGGCAAAATCATTACCATTTTGAGCGTAAATCGACAGGTAGTGTAAAAAGATTAGGGATGGACTCGGTGCTGGCTATCATCCTGAACAGCATCCTCCCGTTTTTATATGTGAAGGCAGTAAGGATGGGTGACAAGGCTGCTGCTTCAAGGGCAGTAACGATGATGGAAAGCTTTCAGGCCGAGGACAATGCAGTGGTCAGGGGATGGATTAATGCAGGTGTTCCCTGTCATACTGCCCTCGAGTCTCAAGCCCTGCTGGAGCTGAAAAATCAGTATTGCGACCGGAAAAATTGTCTACATTGCAGCATTGGATCTGAATTGATCAGGGGAGGGTAAGGTTGCTGAAAATCTGAATATTATGAAAGGAATCCATAAACGGCATCTTCGTTTTTCTATCCTGCTGATAATTTTCGTTATTATTTCAGGAACTGTCGGATATGCGATCATCGAGAATTATTCGTTTCTGGATGCCTTGTATATGACGGTAATCACTGTTGCCACGGTCGGCTTCCAGGAGGTTCATCCCTTGTCGCCCATTGGCAGAATATTTACTATATTTCTGATAGTCAGTACTTTTGGTATTTTTGCTTTTGCGATTACATCCATATCAACCTATTTGCTGGAGATTCAGCTGAATTATCTGATCCGCGGAAGGCGGAGATTAAAGGAGATCCGTAAAATGAGAGACCATGTTATTATCTGCGGTTTCGGAAGAAATGGCCGACAGGCGGCCCTGGAATTAAAACTTTATCATCATCCTTTCCTCGTCGTTGAGAAAGACCATGAACTTATCCTTTCTCATGAAGAGGAAGAAATGTTATTTGTTGAGGGAGATTCAACCGAGGATGAAGTACTGGAAAGAGCTGGCATTCAGCATGCCCATGCGCTGATAACCACCTTACCCATAGATGCAGATAATCTGTATGTGGTACTGACGGCCAGGAGTCTGAACCCAAAACTGAGGATCATCAGCAGGGCATCAAACGATTCTTCCTTTAAAAAACTAAAGGTGGCAGGAGCCGACAATGTCGTACTTCCTGAAAAAGTAGGTGGCGTTGCCATGGCGCAATTGGTTGCCAAGCCCGACCTGGTCGATTTTCTGCATAACATTTCCATTCACGGTAAAGCGGAAACAAACCTGGAAGAGATCGTCTGTTCGGAACTTCCCGACCAGTTTAAAA
>JAPLDE010000031.1:2793-13069 GCA_026391855.1 Bacteroidota bacterium
TGAGATAGGCATACGTTCTCAATCCGGAGCCAACATTGTTGGGTATAAAACCGCCGATGGAGAGCTGATTATCAACCCAACCCCCGAAACCATCATGATCCCCAACTCCAAGCTTTTTGTGCTGGGAACTCCTGAGCAAATTGAGAAGATGAAGGAGTTGATTAAACGGGGATGATTAGGTAATTTGAAGATTTGATGATTTGGAAATGTGATTGTTTATCCTTGGTGAATTTATGAGTTTACGATATCCATGACCTGGGTTTCATTATAAAATATAGAGATAACTCATTAATAAATAGCTAATTAAGTTTATTAGAAAGGGACATAAGGTTGTCAACAGGGATTTCATGAAGAAATCACCAGGAAATTATTTCCGTTTCCAGAGGAAGTAGACCGGGATCCCCAGCAGCACAATGAGCAGACCGGGCCAGGTATTATCGGTCTTATAAACCAGCAGAAGGATAGCAATGAGGGTTGCTGCGAAGATATAAATGGAGGGTAATACCGGATAACCGAAAGCTTTATAGGGTCTTGGGAGATCCGGCCGTTTTTTGCGGAGGATAAAAATGCCGGCGATGGTTAACACATAAAATATCAATACGGCAAAGATCACATAATCGAGTAACGCACTATAACTACCTGAAAGACAAAGCAATGAAGCCCATATACCCTGGATCCACAAGGCAAAGGCCGGAACACCTTTACGATTAAGATTTCCGACTGACTTGAAGAACAGCCTGTCTTTTGCCATGGCATAATACGCCCTTGAACCGGCCAGTATAAGTCCGTTATTGCACCCGAAAGTTGAAATCACAACGATAACGGCCATTAAAACGGCGGCATAGTTGCCAAAAATTCCTTGCATGGATGCGGATCCCAGGCGATCGTTGGTGGCAAACTGGACCCCTCTTTCCATCACGGTAAGTCCGTCGGGGTTGCCCCTGACAGGAAGGGCAAGCATATATATAGTATTGGCTAACAGGTAAATAATGGTTACTAACAGGGTACCAAGAAATAGGCTCAGGGCGACGTCTCTTTTGGGATTTTTAACCTCTTCGGCAGCAAAGGTGATGTTGTTCCATGCATCGGAAGAGAACAATCCCCCGACCATGGCTGTACCCAGAGCGGCCAGCAGTGCCATCCCCGTTAACGACACAGGGTTCGCCCTGGTCCCGGTGGTGGCATCCCAGAAAATGCTGAGGTTAAAGGCAATGGATTCACTGTTTCGGGCCAGCAACAGGCCAATAACAATAAATGCCAGCAGGGTAAGTACTTTAAATGATGTAAAGGCATTCTGAACATGTTTTCCGGTTTGAACCCCACGGGTGTTCAACAGGGTGAGGAATATGATGCAGCCGATGGCCAGTAACTGGGCCGTACTGAAATGATACCGGCCCAGCTCGATCAGGGACGACTTTTCCGAGAACCAGGGCAGAAACACTCCTGTATATTTTGCAAAGGCCATGGCAACAGCGGCAATAGTCCCTGTCTGAATAACAAGGAAGAGGGTCCATCCGTATAAAAACCCGCTCAACGGGTTATAAGCTTCCCTCAGGTATACATACTGTCCCCCGGCGTGTGGCATCAGGGCTGCCAACTCACCATAACTGAGGGCAGCTATGATGGTCAGGATACCGGAAACCAGCCAGATGACCATGATCCAGCCCGGTGATCCAAGGGTCCGGGCTATATCGGCACTCACAATAAATATCCCGGAACCTATCATCGACCCTGCAACGATGGCTGTAGAGTCGAACAGGGACAGGCTTTTCCGGAACCCGGATGATTCTTTCGTCATAGAGGGATGGAATTAGTTCTTTGGCAGGTTGTTGTTTTCCTTTCTTAGCTTGCTGTGGGTAATACTGTATGTGAAATAGATCACCATGCCGATAGCCATCCAGATGATGAGCCGAAGCCAGGTATCAAGGGGTAAGGATGCCATCTGGGCCATGCATATGAGGGCCCCCAGCAGCGGAATGGTAGGGACAAATGGTGTCCGGAAAGGACGCTTAAGTTCCGGTTTTGTTTTACGTAAAACAATGATACTGACGCAAACGATCGCGAAAGCAAGTAAAGTACCAATGGAAACCAGTTCACCCAGGATATCAATTGGAAGAATGCCGGCCAGTACAATAGCCACCCCGCCGGTAAGCATAGTACTGATATAAGGTGTTTTAAAGCGGGGGTGTACATGTGAAAATACAGGTGGAAGAAGTCCGTCTTTTGCCATGGAGAAAAAGATGCGGGGTTGTCCCAGCAGCATCACCAGTATGACCGAACTGAGTCCTGCAATGGCTGCCAGCTTAATGATCGGTCTGAGCCATATCATGCTGTTTCCCATGGCATTAACACCAACAGCTACCGGATCGGGAACATTCAGCAAGGTATAGCTGACGATACCTGTTAGTACAATAGCCACAAGAATATATAATATGGTTGAGATAGTCAGTGACCCCAGTATCCCGATAGGCATATGTTTCTGGGGGTTTTTCGCTTCCTGGGCTGCAGTAGAAACTGCATCAAAACCAATGTAGGCGAAGAAAATCACCCCGGCGCCCCTGAGTATCCCTGACCAGCCGAAATGTCCCCATTCGCCGGTGTTGGCAGGAATGAAAGGATGCCAGTTCCCGGCCTTTACAAAGGCAAAACCCAGGGCTATGAATAAAATGATCACCGAGACCTTAACAATGACCATGACATTGTTGAAATTGGCACTTTCACGAATTCCGATGATCAACAACAATGACAGGGCGAAAATGACAAACATGGCCGGAAGGTTCATCAGGCAGGTGACATGTTGCAGACTATCCACACTGATACCTGAGGTTAAAAGATGGTTTTTCAATGCCTCATTCATGGGTTTCCACCCTAAATTGGGGATATCGTATAAAACAGTACCTGTGGCTGAGCTCAGATAGGCAGGTATATGTACCCCAAAATCGTTGAGAAAACTGAGCACATAGCCCGACCACCCTACGGAAACAGTGGATGCTGCAAAGAGGTATTCCAGGATGAGGTCCCAGCCTATGATCCAGGCCAGGAACTCACCTAAGGTGGCATAGGCATAAGTGTAAGCACTTCCTGCAATGGGGATCATTGAGGCAAATTCGGCATAGCAAAGACCGGCAAAAGCACAAGCTACTCCGGAAATAATGAAAGAAATGACAATGGCGGGTCCTGCATACTGAGCTGCAGCCTGACCTGTAAGAACAAAAATACCTGCCCCGATAATGGCGCCTATACCCAGGGTGGTAAGATTGGTGACCGTTAATGCCCGCTTTAAGCCATGCTCAGAATCGGTGGTTTCCGACATAAGCCGTTGTAATGATTTGGTTGCGAAGAGGTTATTTGCCATAGTGGTTGCGGGTTAAGGACCAACATTGTTTATCTGAACAAACCTACACGAAATTCTTAAGAATCCCAATAATTAAGACAACATCATTTTTTTGAAAAAAAGTGATGGAAAAATTTCCATTCCGGGGGGGAAATTTCATCTATATGTTATGGAAAAGGTGAAAGAAATGAAATTTTATACTGCTTATTATGCTTATTGTCTTTTAAATAACTGAAAATTAACCACAAAGGACGCAAAGGATGTCACAAAGGATTTCACAAAGATTAAATATCACAATTATGAAAAGAGATGAAGTGTTTAAGAAAGTGTTGGATTGTTGTTTTACAGTTCATACTTCATTGGGGCCAGGTCTATTGGAAAATGCTTATCAGGAATGCCTTTTCTATGAAATTCAGCAGACTGGATTGGAGCTTAAAAAGCAATTTCCATTGCCGCTGGTTTATAAAAGTATCAGATTGGATACGGGTTATCGCTTAGATTTACTTGTTGACAATCAGGTGGTTGTTGAGATAAAAGCAATTGAATCATTTTCTGATATTCATGTTGCCCAAATTTTAACCTACCTGAAATTATCCGGATGTCATTTAGGTCTTCTGGTAAATTTCAATGTTCCTCATCTTAAAAACGGAATAAAAAGAATGATACTCTGACCTTGGTGAAATCCTTAGTGAAATCCTTAGAGTCCTTTGTGGTTAATCAGCCAGAAGGGAAAAAGCCGGAACCAATGAAGAAATCAACATTCATAAAAAATTATCTCTACTACAGCAATGCCGAGAAACGAGGCATCCTGGCCCTGAGTCTGCTCATCATTGCCTCGTTTTTTCTGCCTCAGGCCTATTCTTACTTTTTTCCGCAACGGCCCGGTGATTTTCTTCGCAAGCTGAGACCTGATGAACAGGTTTTTCTCCATATATCAGCAGAAGATACTGCCGATAATGACGGTCAGGCCAATGAGGAGGGGTATTATAGGAATGAAAAATGGAGAAACAGATATTCCACAAGCTTGTCAAAGAAATATTCTCCACAGAATCCTAAGCAACAGTTTGTCATTGAACTGAATTCCGCCGATTCACTTGACCTGCTCAGCCTTCCGGGTATAGGGCCATGGTTCTCCTATAAAATATTGAATTACAGGAAGAAGCTGGGAGGATATTATGCGTTGAAACAATTACTGGAAATTAAAGGAATGGATCGGGAAAAACTGGATGAGTTGAAATTATCCATGGTCATCGACACTTCCCTGATCACACATATTCTTGTTAACACAGTGGATTTCAAGGCTTTATTAAAGCACCCCTATGCTGATTTTAACTCCGTCAAAGCCTTTATCAGGTTCCGTCAGCAGATCGGTCATATTGAATCGCTGGAAGAGCTCCGGCGTTCAGGGACTTTTCCTGATTCTACCCTGGTGAAGCTTGGACCCTATTTATCCTTTGAATAAGAAGACCGCTGCTTAACGGAGTGAAAATGATTTCACACGCTGAAATCTCCGCCGCAGTGAAATCCTTTTATATCTTTGAGGCAGCGGAAAAAAACCATCCATGACTGAAGAAAACATCATTGAACTGGAGAACATCTCTGTTTACCAGAACCAGGTACTGATTCTCACCAATGTCAGCCTTACCGTGAAAAAAGGAGAGTTTGTCTACCTGATCGGAAGGACGGGTACGGGCAAGTCGAGCCTGCTGAAAACCTTATATGCCGATCTTCCTGTTATTGACGGTAGAGCCATTGTGGCTGACTTCGACCTGAGGCATTTGAAAAGAAAGGAAATTCCATTTCTGAGGAGGAAACTAGGTATCGTTTTTCAGGATTTTCAGCTTCTTCCGGATCGAAATATCAATGAAAACCTTGTGTTTGTGATGAAGGCTACAGGGTGGAAAGACAAAAAGGATATCCAGGACCGGCTACAACTTGTTTTAACCAAGGTAGGGCTTGCCACAAAAGGTTTTAAGAAACCGAATCAGCTTTCAGGCGGGGAACAGCAGCGGGTTGGTATTGCCAGGGCCCTCATCAACAACCCGGAGATTATCCTGGCTGATGAACCAACCGGTAATCTCGATCCTGAAACCTCTCTGGGTATATTGTCATTGCTGATGGATATTGTTGCCGGAGGTACCTCTGTTGTTATGGCAACGCACGACTATTCCCTATTCGAGAAATTTCCTGCCAGAACCCTCAAATGTGACGGAGGCCATGTAATACCCGGTTCTTCAACCCGGGAACAATAGCCGGATCAGCTTAGCAGCGTTTGCTTCATTGGTAAAGCCCATTTCACGGAACACCTTTTCTCTTTTTACGGTTTCTTCTATCCGGTATGGCGTCTGCAACAGGTTTTCAAGCCCTTTCTTCATCTCATCCGGAGTATTGAGGATATGACATAACGTTTCCAGACCTGTATTTTCAACCATTGGCTGGTTTACGATACAATGTCTGCCGATATATAGGGCGCTTAACAGCTTGAGTTTGATCCCTGTAGCCTGGAAAGTAGGCAGTATGTTCACCTGGGCCTCCCTTACCAGATGATAGATATCTTCGGTGGTGAGGTTTCCCTTCAAAGTCACATTTGAATATTTTCCTGCCACCTCAATGAGTTCCCCGGATGGCTTATTACCGGCGATCACCAATGGGATTCCGCTTCCCTGGAAGATCTCCCTGATCAGGAATAAGGCGGCCTGGTTGTTTTCACCCACCTCCAGACTGCCGTGGTATAAGGCAAACTGGCCTATACCCTCATGATATTCAACAGTTTGAAAAGGATGAAAGGCAGAGATGTTTTCAATAGGATGGCCGGGGTATTTTTCATTAAAGTATGATTGGTCTTTCCTGGAAATGGCGGCAACTCCGTTGGCCATGGTAAGGATCTTCTCGAATTTCCTCAGTTTGCGGGCTTCTTCAAAAAAGTACAATTTTTTCAGGAGGTTTTTTTCAACACGCCCCAGGTTCGCATAATAATCATGTTCAATATTGTGGGTCCTGACCACTTTCCTTCTGTTTGCCAGGGCAGGATGATCCAGGTATATACAGGAGTGAAGACCTTCAAAAAGAATAGGGTAGGGTTGTTCAACCAGTAACTTCAGTAATTCGGCTGAAGCCCTGGTCTTAACGATGAAAGGCAAAGAATGGAAAAAATGGATTCCGGAAAGATCCCTGGTGTAGTAATGCACTGATTCACAGTATTTTTCAAGGAGCATAGCGGGGTCTCGTCCATATTGAAAGCAATGAAGATGGATCCTGATCCCGGCTTCTGAAAGAGACTTCACCTTATAGAAAATATCGATAGCCCCTCCGTAATTAACCGGAACAGGGATGTCGAATGAGACCAGGTGCAAGTGTTTCTCAGAGAAACTTAGTGTAGACATCGGTAAGGACGCTTTCTTCCATTTCCCAGCAAAGATCTGAGGCTGCAAGTTTAAGGTTTTCCTTCCATTTTACCATACGAATGTTATCAGATAGCATTTCTTTTATCCTTGAAGCAATATGAACAGGGTTATGGTTTTCTGTCAGCATACCGATATCGTATCGCAGGATGATCTTTTTTATTTCATGCAGGGGTGAGGCCAGCACGGGTACACCTGCCTGGATATAGTCGAAAAGTTTGTTGGGAAGGCTGAAACGGTAATTGATATTGGTGTCCTTATCGAGGGTTAGCCCGATATCAGCACAAACGGTATACTGAAAAAGCTTGTCAAAGGGCTGTTTAGGCAGGAACATCACCTTGTGTTCCAGGTGTTTTTCCTTCACAATGGTTTTCAGGTTGGTCATAACATCTCCGCCTCCGATGATGAGCAATAACACATTTTCGATAAATTCCATGGAAGCCACCGCTTCTTCGGCACCTCTTTGAACATTAATTCCGGCACCCTGAAGAAGAACAATAGGTTTATCCTCCGGAAGGCCAAGCCCGGTTCGATTTTTAACCTCAGGCACCAACTTCTTTTCAGGAAGGTTTCGCACAACCCTGACCTCCTTCCTGTATTCATCCCGGTACAGCGCTGCAATGGATTCATTGACCGTGAAGATATCCTTCAGATGCGGGAAGATCAACCGTTCAATTGTTTTCCACACCTTTTGCACCCCGGGTCTGGATTCAAGTTCGGGGACACCGGTAAAGTACTCATGACTGTCGTAAACCAGGGGTTTATGCCGAAGTACGGAAACCAGGAAATTGGGCAATAAGGTATCCAGGTCATTGGAAATCAGCAGGTCGTATTTCTTAAACAAGAGGTACAAAAACAACCTGAAGTTGAACTCGGCATAGAAAAAAGGCCCTTTTTCAGATAAGAGGCTGAAGCGGTTGGTCTGGTATAGTCTTGGGGCAAGCGGCAGGCTGTTATGTTTTTTCCTGCCTGCCAGGGTTACGTAATAACCTGTCTTAAGGAGTGTCCGGGCAACTTTATCCACCCGCTGGTCGGTAACCAGGTCGTTGGTAACTGAGATGATCGCCCGTGGTGATGCCATAGGGCAAAGATACTTTCAATTCGGTTCAAAGAGAATATCTTCCACCAGGTGCACGATGGTTTTTTTATCGAAAGGCTTGGCCAGGTAATGTGAACAACCTCCGTCAATCAGCCTTTCTTTGTCACCCGACAATGTGTACCCGGTAACGGCAATAACGGGGACTTGTTCATACCCGGGGATTTTCCTGATCTGCCGGGTGGCTTCCAACCCGTCGATGCCGGGTCCCAGGTTTATATCCATCAGGATGGCAGCATATTTCTTTTTCCGGGCCATTTTCACTGCCGACTCTCCATCCAGGGCATAATCCGTCCTGCAGATCCTGGTCAGGAAAACCACCATCAACTCCTTATTCACATTATTGTCTTCAACAATCAACACTTCCGGCATGGTTTCCCGGGGAGAGGTGTTTTCTGATCTTTCCATGGTCTGGTGGATACTGGTCCAGTGGCCGTTGGTCGCTGTTTCTGCCGTTTCAGGGGCTGATGGCAGGAGAACGGTAAAAGAAGAACCTTCCCTGTATTTGCTTTCCACCAGCAGTTTCCCGTTCAGTTTGTCAATTACTTTTCTGCAGATGGGCAACCCCAGACCGGTACCTTCATAACCCCGTCCCCAGCCTTCACTTAACTGGCGGTAAGGCTCAAAAACTTTTTCCTGGTTGGGCAGATCGATACCGATACCTGTATCACTTATGCGGATAAACACCATGTTTTCTCCCTGAACAATCGTGCTTCCTGTTTCAATGATCACACCTCCTTTGTCAGTAAATTTTATAGCATTGTCCATCAGGTGGGTCAGCGCAATTCGTAACAGTTTATTGTCGGCCAGGGCATTTTGCTTCCAATCCTGGAACTGGGTTTTAATGAAAATATTCTTTTCTGCAGCCCGGCATTCAAACTCACCAAGGTTACTTAAAACGAAGGTGTTCAAATGAATTTTCTGAAGTTGGCACGGAAGCGTACCAGCCTCAAGTTCAGATAAATACAGCATCGAATTCAGTGTTTGTAAGAGCCTGTTCCCGGAAAGCAGTATGTTGTTGGCCATCACTACCTGGTTCTTATCATTGAGATTCTCCTTCAGTATTTCAGCAAATCCCAGTATCCCGTTCATTGGCGTCCGGAATTCATGGCTTAAATTCGACAAAAGGTTGGTTTTCATCGTGTTTGATTCCTCTGCTTTCTCTTTTTCTTCGAGCAGTTCCTCATGAATCCTATAGTTTTCCATAATCATGTTCTGATGGTCAATAAAAAGCTTATCGACATCGGCCTCCATTGTTGCGAGTCTTTGTTTAAGGGAAAGGTTTTCTGCGGTCAGTTGAAGGATTTTTTCGCTGAGTTGATCGAGTGGAGAGGGGTAGTTTGCCATGACTTCGGTTTAGTTGAATGTCTCTTTCTACTGTAATATTGGGAAATGGGTTTCATTTTGGGAAAATATCGGAAAATTAAACATTTCAATTAATTTGATTTTCCGGCCAATTTTATGTATGTTTGGTAATGAATATAACCAAAAATCTATCTTTTATGGATAAGGAAGAGAAGAATATACCGGATAGCCTTCACCTGGGTGAAGATAGTTTTCGAAAGGTGTTTAATGAGAGTCACTTTGGCATTGCGTTGGTATCTTCCGATTTCTATTTCATAAACGCCAACCTGGCTTTTTGCCAAATGATGGGATATTCGAATGAGGAACTGGCAGCCTTGACCTTTACGGATATCACTCATCCGGATCATTTTGATCGTGATGTCGACTCAATTATTAGACTTAGAAAAGGAGAGATTCCTTCTTACCGGGTGGAGAAGCGCTATATCCGGAAAGATAGACAGACCATTTGTGCAGCAATCACTATTTCTTCCATTCATGATGATAATGGGAAATTCCTTTATTTTCTGGCCATGGTGGAGAATATTACGGAACGCAGGAAAGCAGTAGAGGAGCTTCGAAAAAGAGAATCCCTGCTGAGTGCAGTCCTCGATTCAACCGGTACCGGCATTCTGGCTGTCGACAAAGAAGGTAAGATCACTCATGCGAACGCTTCGTTCGCTAAAATGTGGAGGATCCCGGAGGAAATAATGCTGCTGGGCGAGGATGAAAAGTTATTGGAATTTGTACTGGACCAGCTTGAGGAACCGGAGATGTTTCTGCAAAAAGTGAAAAAGCTCTACCAGGTAAAAGATGTTGACGTAGATCATCTTAATTTCAGAGATGGCAGGATTTTCGAGCGGATGTCCCATCCACTTGTCATGGATGGAGAGATCAACGGGAGAGTATGGGGGTTCAAGGACATAACCATTTTGAGCCGGTCGGAACAGGAAGTAAAAAGGATGTAACTATTCACCCCCTCTAAGTGGCTATTTTGAGTTATAAACAATCTCTTGTTTATGTTTTGTAATTTTCTTTGACAAATTTACATGTTCTTTGATATTCCTTTGCAATAAATCTGAACGTTGTTTTGAATCCAAGCAA